>NZ_JARXHW010000043.1:0-38325 GCF_031127805.1 Thalassobacterium maritimum
GAGAGAATCGTAGCGAACCTAGAGCACTAAAGAAAAGGCCCAAACCTTTCCAAAGGTTGATGTGCCATCGATCAAAATTTAAGGTCTCAAAATCCGGAAAAAACAAAGGTAAAGCGAAGAAGAAAAACGTCGATAAAGCTGCTTAAGTCCGTGCCATTCTGAACTGACCCCATTTAGGCCCTGATACGAAAAGCGGCTAAGAAATATTTACGATTTACGGAATGATCCCCTCGGATTCCCATGTCATCTTTTTGGTTCCCCTTATGTCTAAGATTCGCCTTAAATCATCCATGCCTTGGATTGATCCATCTCTATTTCTTACTACGAAAAACACTGTTACATACTTATTCTCAGATAAACTCGATAGCCACCCCTTGAAAGTTCTGTTGTTAGGAATAGGATCAGTTTCAATGTTTGGAATTGAGGAATCATGCAAATAGAACAGAGGAAAGACTTCCTTTAAGTCACTGAACTTACTATCGATTACATTGCAGTGTATCGATGCATAACTCAGCTCGCTAGAATAGAGGTTAACTTGTTCACGAACTGGTCCATAATCTGACTCCAGAAATAGATCAACTTTCCATTTTGCTTCACCACCCGATCTTTTATCTGAATGGTTCAAATCAAAAAATCGAAAAGCAAATTTGATGTTCTCGACAAGATGATTACCTGAGAAATCTCCAACTGGTAGAATTGGCGACATTCCATCTGGATGATCGATCATTATTCCATCTTTATAGATGGCATAAACCACGCCAACTAAAGGCATATGTGATCGAACTTTAAAGCTTCCTTTCACAACTGATGCCCCGAGCGAGTATTCTAAATCGCCGTAGTTAGTATCATCTAATTGAGTCTCAACGATGAAATCAGACGCACTAGCTTCAACAAGCAAGCACACGAATATACCAATCGAATATGCAATACGTAACGACATAAGGATCATATTCTATGTTGAAGGTGTTATCGTTTCACTTTTACCACACATTTTCGGACAAGCTTGCTTTGCTGATTTCCCAAGTCTCCAGCCTTTAATATTTCCGCTAGAATCATATGTTGGAACAGGCAACTTCCTAGTTGAGCAATCCATCGTGATTAAAACTTTATCGCAACATTCTTTATTAAACTCGCCTGCTTTATTTACAGCAATCTTCCACATTTTAGCCATAGCATTACATGCTTGGTCACTCATTATAGCGTTTCCTGCAAAACCAATACTAGGATCTGCTCTCCCTAATCCATCATTAGTAAATTCATCCAGCGCTCCTGGAGGCAGCAATGCGTGATCTGGGTATATATCCCGCAGCATATCATTAGCACGATCTGGCGCACATGAGCCATAGCCATATGCAGTACAATCATTTTTATTAGTAGTAGGATTTCCGTCTAAACCTTTCTTATCCTTAACTACTTCATACTGTTTGTTTCTATTCTCAATAGTGTTAATGTCCCCTTGAGCTCGATTTACAGATTCATTAAAAATGTCTCCTACAATATTTCGCTCATCTCCGCCATGCCCAAAATAGAGTTTGATAGTACAACTAAGCCCATACAGATCGACCATGTTTAGAGTATCATTCCCAACCATCGCATACAGGTTAAAACCACCATACTCCCCAATTGGATCCCTGTTTGGCCATCTCCCCGTCACCGGATCATAGTATCTGAAGCCGTAATAATACCAATCGAGGTCATCGACGAGTGGCTTTGTTGAAAATCCGTATTCCCCAACCAGCGTGCCACTAATGATATTGCCAAACGGATCGTAATCGACGGACATGACGGCCGTTCCGGTGCCGTCGAGTTTCTGCATGATGTTTCCGTTGGCGTCGTAGATTGGATAGAGATTGCCCTCCTTAAGAAGGCCGCCAACTCCACCAGCGCCTTGTATGGAGCCGCTCAGGTCGAGCCCCCAGAGATTGGATGACGAATGAATAAGGACTGATGACGGATCTTCAGTGAAGGTCGCAATGCGGTTCCAGCCGTCGTAGACGTAAACTTCGACATTGGTGCCGTCGTCTTTTTTGACTAGGCGCCCCTGGTAGTCGTAGGTGAAGTCGATGGTAGTCGCGCCGTCGGTGGCTGACGCGAGGCGGTTCTCGTTGTTCCATGTGTAGGTCCATGTGCCGCCGTCGGACGTGAGGTTACCGTCTAGGTCATAGACGGGATTCGTCGAATCAATCGCGGTGTATTGATTCAGCTCGTTCGCCGTGTAGGCGTTGGGCGAGACGCCCACGCTCCCTATTCGATTGCCGATCTTGTCGTAGGTAAAGGTGGGGTTCCAATTGGCGGCGGCTTCGATACTGTTAGCCGAGCCTACCACTTCGCTGCGGCTGTTGTAGCTGAAGTCGTCGGTGCTGGCAGTGTTGATAGCGCTGCCGCTTTGGGTGCGGTCGCTGCGGCGACCGAGGGCGTCGTGGGTGTAGGCGTAGGACGACAAGAGTGTCGCCCCTCGGGTCTTGTTCTCAATGACAGTCATGAGGTCACGGTTCGGCTCGTATGAATAGGCCACAGTATGCTGCGGTGCGTTCAATGTAGCAAGTAGATTGCTATTCGCTTCATAACCGTAGGAAAAGGTATCTGTACCATCGCTGACTGTCGAAAGGCGGCCGGCAGTATCATAGCCGTAGGTGGCGGCAGAGACGGAGCTCTGCCCTCCATCTTTCAGGCTGTAGCCCTTAGAGCGGCCCGTGAGACCGTTGGTTTCGGTGCCGTCTTCGCAGCTACGGGTAAGGCTATGTCCCCTGCTGAAAGTCGGAAAGTCGAGGCAATCGTGAGTATCGGTATTGTCGGCTGAAAACGCTGAGAGCATAAACTATTTGTCGCCAATTTCCAGCCAATCGATGACATTCGTCGTCCAATCAGTCGAATCCTTATCATTACAAGTTTCGATTTGAATTTCTACATGCTCCCCAGACTTTCGATGGAGCGGCTGATATCGGAATTCAATCGGAATATCTGAGCCCTTCCACTCGAGGGTCGGATATAATCCATGCATATTCGTTCCACCTATCAAATCACCTGAATCGGCGAGACTGCCATTTCCTTCAGCATCCACGAATATCAGTGAGCCATCAATCGCATAGGCTTCGATGCGTGTTGGTTCGGATGCGATGGCGCGCAGTGCGACAGTCGTCGCCCCAAGATCCTTCGCTGATAGCTGGTGATACACAGGCACTAGATAAAATGGGTTGTCGATTAAGTGTGCGGCATCGACAATCGCAACATCGGTCGCTCCAGCATACGCTTGCATCAACCAGTGACTCTCTAATTTTTGATTCACGGTGTAAACCGATAGCTGGATCTCAGTATCTTCAAGGAGCTGATCGACTCCACTGGCAGAAATAAGAATCGGCACCTGGCTATCGGCTAAGAGGGTGTAACTAAGCTTAGTGCCCCGTGGCTTATCACTGATCGCATTCGAAAGTTTAAAGGCAATATAATCGTCGGATGATGTCGCATCAACAATACTGAAGCGTTCCGATTCGATCTGGACTTGTAAATTGGCGCTCTGTGGAGTCGGATTGGAAATAGTAAAAATGGTCTGCCCGTCTGACACGATTGGAGCACTGACCATTCGCAAAGGTTGTAGACCAATCAGCCCCCAATCTGCTGCCACAGTCGGAGCGCTCGAATCTGATGCCTCCAGCAAGGCCAGCCACTTCGGCTCAAACAGAGACCGACCTACTCGATCCACCACCGCAAGCGCGGATTCTCTGTCGTTCAATAATACATAAATTTGAGCAAGTTGTCTCCATGCCTCGGTTTCACGTGGACTTAAATTCAAAGCAGTAATCAGTTCTAGAATGCGTTGCTGCATCTCCAAGGCCAATTGATAGTCCCCCGTCGCCATTAGATAGTGCACATAGCATTCATACACCCTCAACTCTTCTAGCAAGAGCCCTTGACTGCGCGCCCAAGTTAAGGCCTCCATCAGCCAAGTTTGAACAGGCGTATAGTTATTTTGATCCATCGAGAGATCACAAGCGGTGAGCAGTGCTTCGAGCCGAAGCAGTGGGAGTGTTTGTTCCGTAGTTGCCGTCAAGACCTCATCGACCAAAGCGAGCCCTGTTGTGAAATCCTCCCGCGCAGCGATGACCCGTGCACGCACTAACTTTGAGAACTGCCACTGATGGCTTTCAAAATATTGGTTGGCTTTTATCGTCGCTTCATTTTCGGCCAAATCTTCCAGATCAATTTCATCGAATCGACCTTGTTTCACCCGCAAAGCAGCCAATTTATATTTAGATTCTAGACAGCCTCGCGACTGCGAATCCCGGTATTTCTTCTTTAATACCAATTCATAAACCTGTGCTTCCTCTTCAATCAAGCCCAAGCCTGCAAAGACACTGGCCCGGATAAAGTATGCACTTTCATCCACAACAAAATGATAGCCAGGGAAGGTGCGTTTTGGTTTTTGGCCACTGACTTCTATGTATTGAATCCAACGATGCATCCAATCCGCATAAAGCAGCGCTGATTCCCAATCTCCAACAGCGAGTCGCTCTTGAGCCAGATATTTGACTGCACTCATTGTGTTGGCGCTAATTAAGTCGTCTTTAGAGAGCAAATCTTTTCGGTGAGTGACCGCATCGTACTTTATGTGTACAGGCAACGGATTCGAGGTGAATAAGCTGTAGTCATCGTTAAACCGAACAGCCTGAGAGTATGCATCGACATCAATGCCATCTTGTTCATGCATATGTTTTTTTAAATCGCCACAGACCTGACGCATCATGCCATAGCGTCCCAAAGAAACATAGCGTTCCGCCACATGCACTGCAGCACCGATACGCGTATAAGTATGTCTATCACTCGCGTTATAGGTGACGCACAACCATTTGTATAAGAAAAGACTCCACTCCAGTTCGTAACGCCCCGCTTGCGTCTGCCCTTCCCACCAAATGCGACTCGTGTATTTAAAGTCATCCGAACGCTTTCTCCAGTTAGCAAGGCCTTCATTTAAAATCTCAATTGCCTGAGCCTCGTCTCCGAGATCATAGGCCTCTTTAGCTAGTTTCATATTCGCGACAGCTGCCGCGTTGGATTGGCTCAGGTGCACTTCAGAATAGTTAGCAAAGCGCGAGATATCCTCCTGGCTGTAATAATCCACAACTTTCGGATCGGTGGACAACTCCTTGAGCGCATCCATACTATGACGGTGGCCTTTCTTCGCTGCGATTTCATAGAAATAAATGGCCTTAATTAAATCGCTTTTGACCGACCAACCATAACGATAATGATGTGCAGCGTGATAGGCTGCCATGACATGTCCCAACTCTGCGGCTTTCGCCTGATAGATCTGTCGAATCTTAGGGGCCTTCCAGTTAATCAAATATAGCGCGTAGTAGGCATCCGCATCGTGATTCATCTCGGCGTCACGCAGTAAGGTGGCTTCTGCTTGTTTGCGCGCTGCTGCAACTGCCTCCCCCTCTCCTTGATGCATCTGGTAGATCCCCGTGCGCAAGTCCTTCCGATTTGGGGAATGCTTTAAGCCAAGCCTAAAGTATTCCAAGGCCTGAGCATAATCAACTGCCAAACCATGCGTCCCAAAGCGATACGCTTGTGCCAGTTGAAAGACCGCATTGATGTCGCCCGCTTCGGCCAACATGCGATAACGATCCAGTGAATTAACAGCATTATGCGCGACCGAAGCAGTCGCCATCAAGCTGTTGCTGAACGAGACGATCAAGCATAAGGCGAGTGCATGGCAAACCCGGGGAATTTCGCAATATTTAGACAAGATTATGCTTTCATTATTGATGTGAAACTGTGCGCACCTGAAGAGATCTATCTACCCTCTAAGATCTGATAATCGAGAGCAGGAATGCAGACACCGTCCTGCTGGTAATCCTGCGACGAGAAATTCACACGTAGGGTCAGGCCATTGTCGAACACAGTCTCCTCAACTTCATCTGCGAGGAAACGGTGTGAGACCATCTCGCTGGTCGCGACGCGGTTCAGCCAATCATCGACATAGAAGGATTCGGAAAAGGCAGTTCGGCTTTGTTCCCACTCGTCTTTAGACGCAAAATACCAACGCATTTGATGGCCCCAAACCATTTGGCTGAGCCACAGCTTACGCAGTGCCTCGGGAGACGACTTTGTCGCATTAGATACGGTGTAGCGTATAGAGGCTTCGTGAAATACTAATCCCCACAATGGAATGGTTTCGCCAGTAACATGCTCTTGGTCGAAGGGTAATAAGAAGTCAGTATCCGGGACACTGAAATCGGAAGCACCCTCACTGCCCAGAACGACTGCCTGCTCTTTATAGAATTTTAATAATTCGATTTTACCCGCTTCATCCTGCGAGCGTGTTTGCTCATTGCCGGGTTCATAGGATTCGTAAAATTGAACCGCTGTCGTGGTATCGCAATACACGGCACGCACCGGAAGCTTTCCAATGTGCTCCCAATTACGACGTAAGTAATCCAGACTATTCTTTGAGTTTAAAATATACGCCTGCCCGCCGGCCCAATAACCGCCTGGCATGGGCATGCCTGATGGCATCTGTACAACACCTTGTGGCCAGCTGGGGGATTGTTTATAAATGTCCTGATAATTATCATGTAAGGCCACCGTCAGCGGATCTGGCTGCGAGAGCAGTTTCTTTAAACTATCGATCGAACCAAGAGCGGGCTCAGGCGGCCACACATCAGGATGCGATTCATCATAGCCCCCATTGATCCAACCACACAAAGTGACGAGTCCACGGGTCATACCCGCGTCCTTGACGGCCTCGACCATCTCGATGCACGCTTCATGAGTCTGGTGCACTTTTAAGTAAGGCGACTGTTCACCTTCCAATAATGGCTGCATGCGATCTTCGCGACATTCTGGATGGATCGTCCGGCATTGCCACAGGAACAAGGCGCGGCTGCCGATCATATTGGCCAGGGCCGGCGTCGCTTTTGCCTTTTCTACCAGCGAACGGAACAAGCCTTTTGCCTTTGCGTAAGCACGGAAGACTTTGGCCAATTCAACATAGTTACCTTCAACAAATCGAAAGCGCACGGAGCGCTGGCCTTGCCAACAATTCATCGATTTCAACCAGCCTGTGGTCGCGGTCATATTGGCCGCCATCACACCGGCATCTTGATAACCTTGATCGACCACGCCGATCCAGCCATGCCGTCCACGCAGGCCACCAAACCAGCGCATCGAAAGATGCGCGGGAAAGACCCAAAAGTGACGTTGACTCAGTGGCTTTCGAATCCAGCGTCCGACGCCCTGAGGCACAACTAGACTTTCCGATTCAATGGGCGTGGGAAAAACCAGGCTCGGCAGTGCCTCATCGATGTCGACCACCTGGCAATCGAACCACGGACCATCGAGCACAAAGCGGCATCGAAAATCACCACGCGGCTCCCCTTCTCGCCCGAGCAAAGTGAAGCGACACAGATCGCCCTCACATTCACCACGAAAACGCCCGGGATACTGCTCACAGATGGAGCGCTCTGTGCGCAACCAGACATGACCTTCGTTGATAGGCCCCTCTTCCTGTAAGGCCGCTGCGCCCATCCGCCAGATCGCATCATTGACCTTATCAACGATCACGACCGAGGCGTCTGAATAAACCACGACAGATAGAGAATCATTCTCTGCACTCCAAAGCTGTGTTTCCATACGATATATCCTACTGATGTTTACTGCTTGATTTTATAGAGCCCAACATAGCCGGCCCAAAGTTCACTGGTCTCCGGATTGAAGCGTAGGACTTGTGGACGCCGATAAGGAATGTCACCCGTCATATCGACCCACGTTGCGCCTCCGTCAGTCGTCTTGTAAATGCCACCGCTGGCATCATTACTCCAAACAACTTCCGAAATCCAAAGGGTATTGGGATCCTCAGGATGCACTTCAATACCAACGATTGAACGCTTGTTATTAAACTTGGTTACAGTTTTCCATGTTTTACCATGATCGGTGCTGCGATAAAGTTCTTTACCGCCCGCATAGACAGTACCATCGGCAGTGGTCATCAGGTTGAATAAATACTGATCTTTACTAAAGACGCGTTGCCAACTATCGCCGCCATCTTCGCTGCGATACACCCCACCCTTGGAGCCAAAGCCGGCCCAATAGATGCGCTGCGGATTGGTGGGATCGATAGTCAGACCATAATACATACGGCGGCTGCCGGGTTGATTGGCGAGTTGCTGCCAGGTATGGCCGCCGTCAACAGATTTAAAAATACCACCGCCGCTTTTGCCTTTGGTGGCGTCTCCGTCGATTCCCAAATACACGACCTGCGGATTGGAGGGGTCCACTGCCAAGGCACGTGGATAGCCCCGTCCCCACATCGTGTTGGCGCTGATTCGGTAGTCCGGAAGACCATCTGTGGTGGTCTGGTAACTCTCCCCACCGTCTTCGCTCACTACGATCAGTTGCGGCTTACTGCCGTCCCAGGGGCTCGCTGTCGAAATGATGCGATCTTGACCATCGATATGGTTCACCCGCACGCGCCAATTGTGACCGCTCAGATTGCCCTGATACTTTAAGGGCCACAGCTGCTTCCAGCTCTTACCATTATCTGGGCTCATCAAAGTGCCTTCATCCATGGCCGTCACATAGGTTCGGTCACCAATGAACTGAATATCGGTGACACAGGAAATATCGGCCATCTGGATACGCTCCTCCCATGTTTTGCCACCATCCTCGCTCAAGGAGCAGCGCCAGTTGGCGCTGGTATAGAGCTGCTGCGGATTCAGCGGATTAATCGTAATGTTGGTGACTACGCTCATACGCGAGAGTTCCCCCGTCTCCGGTAGTGTCGGATTCGCAGCGTAATCGGGCTTGGTGTATGACGAATCGATCCAAGTATTGCCGCCATCGGTCGAGCGATAGAAAGCACCGTTCCAGCCCTGAGAGCCGACGGCATACACATCGTTCGAATCAGCCGGACTCACCGCAACCTCCAGTAGTGAAACCTTATAGGCCATACCATTTTTCAGGCGCTTCCAGGTTTTGCCAAAATCGTTCGACTTCCACAAGCCATCGGAAAAGAAGGTTCCATAGACCACATTAGCCTGCAGTGGATCAAATGCGACGCCAGAGGCCTTTTGCGGCGTATCCAATTTTACCCAGCTTGCCCCCTGATCGCTACTGAGCACCAAGCCATTACCATCGGTAGCGGCGATCAAACGTTTGGGATCCAGCGGTGAAACAGCCACGGTGTGCACCGCCCCAGCGACGGGATCTCCGATGCGCAGGTTACCGTATTTGGACGGTCTGGATTTGTTGCTGAGCACTTTAATCGGCACCAGAACGGGTTGCTCACGTGAGCCGACTTGGCCATCGCTGCTCTGTGTGGCCGCAATAAAAAACGAGCTAATACTCGCGACGTGCTGCTGTCGTGGCAGATCGCCGACACAGGATACATCGATGCGATTAACTTTTGACCAATCCGGAGTCGCAGCCAAGGCAGCCGCTTTGTCGGGATGCTGTTTAGCAAATGTCGGATCGATGGAAAAATCCTCTGCAGTCAAGATAACATCGCGGGCCTCTTCCACTGCGAAAAGCTCATTCAAGTTGCGGCTCTGATAAGTAAAACCACTCCCTTTCAGATAGATATAAAATCCCTTTGGTGGCTTCGAACCGTCTCCCTTGAAATTCATTCCGAAACCGACGGCATCGGCAGGATTTACATGCTCGGGGAAGCTAAGCTGCGTCCACATGCCGCCGAAATAGTTGCCGTCGGCTTTGCCATATTGCAAACGCAGACGCCCCTCTTCGGCCCCCGCCACAGCGACCTTGTAGATTTCTTGCCAAGACTGGCCGCCATCGCGACTGCGAAACACTTTTCCAAAAGGCGTGCCCGCATAGATCACATTTCCATCCCGAGGATCGACTGCGACGGAGCGAATGCTCTTCTTTTTCTTTCCAAGAATGGCTAACTCCTTAGGACCAGTCTGCGGCAAGAGCTGCCAAGTCTCACCAGCATCCATGCTCTTGCACAGTCCACTCTCAGTCGCGGCATACACGGTGTCGGGATTGCTAGAGTCAACGGCCAGAGAAAACACCCCGTAATTCGCCAAGCCATTATTGATCATGCGCCAATTTCGGCCATAATCTTCTGTTTTATACACCCCGGCCACATCACCGGCCAAGTAGATCAGCCCCGGCTTGCTGGGATGAAAGGCTGCCGCATAAAAGTAGCCGCCACCGCCCCAGCCCGTCTGCTGCCACTTGGCATCGACGGTCGGAGTCTCCGCGGCTGCACTGGCGGTGATCCATAGTGAGGTGAGCAAAAGACCAAGTAGTCTTCGCGCGAAACGCATGCTAGGAAATTTCATTTTTTGGGATTATTTTTTATAATTTAAATTGTACGGGCTTGGAGTCCTACGATTACTCGTATTGGAAGACGCCACGACCGGCAGTGCCGATAAAGACGCGTCCGTATTTTTGACGGTCTCCCGCAAGAGCGGTCACTTTCTTAATGGTTGGGTCTGCGAGCTTCGTCCATGTGGAGCCATAATCGTCCGAGCGATAGACCCCATACTCGGAGCCCACACGACCATAGATATAGACCGCATAGCCAGTGCCTGACTGCGACTGACCAAAACTCACCGCAGTCACTTTACTGACGCCTTTGAACTTTGTCCACGTAGCAGCAGAGTCAGTCGAACGCCAAAGGCCTCCAATATTTTTGTTATATACAGAATCGTCACACACCCAAACATCGCCGCCCGATGGATTGGAGGGCGACGCGGGCGCGGCCACGATTTGAGGCGTGCGCATATTATAGGTATTACCGTTCTTAAGGCTTGAGGCCAGCGTCCAGGTGGCACCATCGTCCGTGCTCCGATAAATCTGATGCGCGGAGCTCCCAAAATTGGCCATGTAAAAATCTCCATTGACTCGATCCGCTGCGAGCGGTTGGCCTGAGATTTCAGTGCTATGACCGTTGGTATACACACCAGTGATTTCAGAGCTGGGGCCACCTGTGGACTGAGTCCATGTCACGCCGCGGTCATCACTATAATACGCACGATTTTTCGATCCGACAGGAAGCCAGACCAGCTTATCCGGATCGGTTGACGACGCAGCCACACGTCCGCCTGCGAGGCGCACCCCCGTTGCGGTCTTGTAGCGAGGCTCAGCAAAAGGATTACGAGCCGAATTGCTGCTGGCGTACGTCAGTGGACGATTTTTCCAAGTGAGCTCGTTTTCTGTCCAACTGGTATTGGCACATGCAAAGACGCCTACCCCATAGACAATACCTGGTTTAGCATCAAGTCGGTGAAGCTTCAAAGTCGCCGAGGAAATGGGCGACATTGCGCTCAGGTCGAACTTCATATAGATCTGGAGATCATTCGTGGTATTGGTGGTGTAAGTATGTGAGGCCTTCAGCACATCGAAGCTTCCGAAGTTACTTTCCTTGTCGGCCTTCGATCCAGCAACATACGTATCGGCAATAGGTGAAAACGGGGTCTCCGACGCGCCGTTAATGATCAACTGTGGCCGCAAGCTCGCATCCGCGGCTTCATTCGAGGCAAACTGAACAGGTGTGCGAGTAAAATTCGTGGCGTTTTTAGAGACGATGACCAAGGTCACCATGGAGACGCCTTTCGCCTGCTGCTTCGCCAAATAAGTGCTAAGATCCCAGCTCTCCCAATCAGCGGCACCGCTATCAATGCTCACTTGATCAATCTCACCGAAAAGCAACCAGCTCTTCCCCCCATCGCTGGAGTAGCCGCCACTGCCATTGCCGTAGTTGCCATGCCAAGCGCGCACCCAGACATCGTGATCGGCCTCACTAAAATCTAGACTGGTGGAGTTGGCTCCCGAGGGGTTGGTTAGTTTACCACCGCCTGCACCTGTGGGACGCAGCGTCGTGTCGTTGTAATAAAACCCAGAAATATCAGCGACTCCTGTAATCAACTGCGCGCCTGTAGGCGCATTGAGAACATCCATCACAACCGTTTCCTCCAGACCATTTTGCAACATGTACCAAGTCGCCCCCGAAGCCCCAAGGTTCTGTGCATCACGCGTGCGGGCCACACCGAAGAAATCCGAGACCCAAAGCTCGTTAGAATCCGCGGGATTCACCAATAAGGAAGCAATGTTGCCAAACCAGTAGCCATTGAGCGTCGGAGTGCCATCAGGCTCTTGTCGTTTATCACTGGTTGAATCTTGCTCCGCCCAACTGACGCCACCATCCGCCGAACGCCAGATTTTCTTGGAAGCCTTATCAGCAACATATACGATGTTCCCATCGTGATCATTCGGGTCCACCGCGACTCCATTAAAATATGCTTCTGAAATGGACGGTGTAATTGCACTGATTGAACCACCGCGTGGCAACTTAAAGACACCTTCACCGCCACCAGTGATGTAGAGCTTACCGTTACTAGCCATTTGCGCGCGACGGGGTGTGTTGAAGCTGCCGGAAGCCATAGGCACCTTCGTCCAATTGATTCCATCGCTGGTCTTATAAATGCCACCCGTCGTAGGACTGGACTTATAAATGCCACCCGTCGTAGGACTGGAAGCACCGTCAAATACACCGGCATAGGTAATCGTATTGCCATCGTTGGCATCGCAGAGAACAAAAGTCACTCCCGCGTCACGGCCTTTCTTCGCAGGCACTCCAAAAGGAACAGAGCTTGCAGGAACCTGTGTCCACGCCCAATCCTCGCCGGACCGCACACCCTTTTGTAAGCCTGCCTTGATCGAACCATACCAAATGACATTGGGATCATTCGGATCCACGGCCAAACGCTCGCCAAAGAAACGAGTCGTGGGTGAGTTCGGTGTCATTGAAAGCTCCGATAGAATCTCAGTCCACGAACTCCCACGGTCCTCGGACAGGAATATTTTATTCCCAGCTCCCACATAAACGCGGTCCAGATTACCGGGGTCTGTCGCGATGGATTCGACGCCCATCAATTTATTGGCCTTAGGCGTGCCAAAGGGAACCATGTGGTCGCTCAGTGAAATCCAGGTGCCATTGCCCTGCGGGTCATCATCGCGCGGAGACCAGCGAAAGGCCCCTCCCACATCCGTGCGGCAATATATGGCACTGCCGTCGCTGTTACTCGCCAAGCCCGTGACATAACCACCACCGCCGAGTGGAACGGTCGTCCATGCTGAATCTATGGCAGCGTTGCTCCAGTCACGATCTGACTGAGCATATATTTTGTTTAGCTGAACTATTTGAAAAGCAGTCAGATAAAGCACGAAGGTGAGGCACATCCGTAAAATTGAGACGTTCCATTTGAGGTATTTCATGGGCATTCAGAGGGGAATTACTGTAAGGACCTGAGCCGGCAACAAGGGAGGTCAAGTAAATGTGCCCTCAACAAAACAAGCACTTCAGTCTTCCTGCAATAGACGTTGAACTTTAACAGTTAGTATTTTCTTTTAGATACAAAACGACCCTTGGCGAAGCATACGCCAAGGGTCGAAGAATAGAGTCAGTGAATAATGGAACGACTAGTATTGAAAGACACCGCGACCGTCGGTTCCAAGGAAGACACTGTTTGCATTTTGACGGTCACCTGCCAGCGCTGAGAACCGAGCAATCGTTGGATCTGCTAATTTGGTCCAAGTAGAACCATAATCTTCGGATTGATACACGCCGAGCTCAGAACCTACTTTGCCATAAATGTAAACGGCATAGCCCGAACCGGAACTCGACTTCCCGAAGCTGACCGCAGAAACCTTCGTCACTCCACTGAATTTAGTCCACGTAGCCGCGCCGTCAGTCGAACGCCACAGCCCACCGTGGTTGCTATTATAATCAGAATCATCACAGACCCAGACATCACCACCACTCGGATACGAAGGTGACGCGGGAGCAGGCACGAGTTGAGGCGTGCGCATATTATAGGTATTGCCATTGGTAATACTGGAAACATGTGACCAGGTCGCACCATCGTCGGTGCTCTTATAAATCTTATGCGCCGAGCTGCCAAAGTTGGCCATGTAGAAATCGCCATTCACACGGTCAGCTGCAATGGGTTGTCCCGAAATGTCAGTGGTATTTCCATTGGTATAAACACCAGAAATCTCTGAATTCGGTCCACCAGTCGACTGCGCCCAAGTAACGCCCCGATCCTCACTATAGTATGCACGTCGGCTGGTGCCGACGGGTAGCCAGACTAACTTGTCTGGATCGGTCGCTGATATGGCGACACGCCCCCCAGCAAGACTCGCCCCGTTGCCCGCCTTATAGCGAGGCTCTGCAAAGGGATTGCGAGATGAATTGCTGCTGGCGTAAGTCAGAGGACGATTATTCCACGTCAGGCCAGTTTCCGTCCAACTCGTATTGGAACATGCAAAAACCCCCACCCGATACTCAATTCCGGAACTCGCCGCCTGACGGTGCAGCCTCAGGCTCGCGGAAGTAATGGTCGGCATACCACTCAAATCAAATTTCAAATAACTCTGACGATCTTGACTAATATTCGACGTATAGGTGTGAGCGGCCTTTATAATTTCAGACGTGCCGTAATTATTGCCTCTAGCTGATGAAAGACCAGCAACGTAGGTATCGGCGGTTGGCGCGTAGGGACTCCCCGTCGCTCCGTTGATCACCAATTGAGGAATCAGGCTAGAGTCCGCCGACTCTTTCGAATCGAAGTTCACCGATTGACTCGTAAAATTTGTGGCATTCTTAGAAGCGATCACAAGAGTCACCGTCGAAACACCTTTAGCCTGCTGCGTCGCTAAGTATGTGCTCAGGTCCCACGTTTCCCAACCAGCAGCACCACTGTTCATTGTCTGTTCAGCAATTTGACCGAAGAGTAGCCAGGACTGTCCCCCATCGGTGGAATAACCTCCGCTACCGTTGCCAGAATTACCGTGCCAAACACGGGCCCAGGTATTATGATCAGCCTCGCTGAAATCGAGACTCGTGGTATTGGCACCCGATGGATTCGTCAACTTTCCGCCGTCTGCGCCCGTTGGGCGATAGTTGGTATCATTATAATAGAAACCATTCACATCCGCCAATGCGGTCATCAATTGAGGCCCAGTCGGTGCATTGAGAAGATCCATCACCACTGTTTCATCTTGGCCATGTTGTAACATATACCAGGTCGATCCGGATCCACCGAGGTTCTGAGCATCACGGGTGCGCGCCACGCCAAAGAAATCCGAGGCCCAGAGCTCATTCGAATCCGCAGGATTTATCAGCAAAGACGAAGTATTACCAAACCAGTAACCATTCAAGGTCGGCGTGCCGTCCGGCTCTTCACGTGTGCCATTATAAGAGGACTGCTCAGACCAGTTGGCGCCACCATCCGCGGAACGCCACAACTTCTTCGAGGCCTTGTCCGCTACGTAAACAATATTGCCCGTGCTGTCATTCGGATCCACAGCCACACCATTGAAGTAGGGATTGGATACTGAAGGAGTGATTGCGCTGATCGAACCACCGCGCGGCAGTTTAAACACACCTTCACCGCCACCAGTGATATAAAGCGTTCCATTACTGGCGATCTGCGCCCGGCGCGGCGTGTTAAAACTACCGGAAGACATGGAGACCTTAGACCAATTGCTACCATCAGTCGTTTTATACACCCCACCTGTTGTTGGGCTGGAGCCAGCATCAAAGACTCCGGCATAAGTAATCGTGTTTCCGCCATTCGCATCACAAATCACGAAGGTCACACCATAGTAAATGGGTTTGCCATCGTTCCCCGTTCCTGACACGCCAAAGGGAACCGAAGTCGAAGGAACTACCGACCACGTCCATGTGCCGCCAGATTTGACTCCTTTATGTAAACCAGTCGAAATAGACCCATACCAGATTGTGTCTGGATCATTTGGATCTACAACGAGACGCTCGCCTAAGAAGCGAGTGGATCCGGAGTTTGGCTTCATGGTGAGCCCCGATAGAATTTCAGTCCAAGTGCTCCCCTGGTCATCGGAAACAAAGATTTTATTCCCAGCCCCCATATAGACTCGGTCCAGATTACTGGGATCGGTTGCGATGGATTCAACGCCCATGAGATGATCGGCATCCGTCGTGCCAAAGGGAACCATGTAGTCGCTGATTGAAATCCAAGTCCCATTTCCTTGAGGATCATTAGAATCAGGCGACCAACGGAAGGCCCCGCCGACATCCGTGCGGCAATAAATTGCAGAACCATCCGCATTACTCGCCAAGCCAGTCACGTAACCGCCACCACCAAGCGGCACCGTCGTCCACGCAGGCGGTATATCGGCAGTCTCATAAGTCAGCGACGGCCAGTAATAGGAACCTCCATAGGCCTCTTTGCTGTAAACATTATAGCGGGTATAGTTGTTCGTCAGCCCAGCTACATCGGGACTCAAGCGGAAGAATACATACTCACCGGCTCCATCTCCATAATTGTAGGCCGCGTTTAGATAATCAGTCAAAACCTGATCATCTGCATACTTTGGCCCACTGCCAATAGATGGAAACAGCATATCATCTTTGACGATTATCGCACTGGAGTCATTTGTTCCGATATAGAAGTCGGTCGATAAGACATCGGGCTGATCCGAAACCCCCAGCGCATACAAGTCCGCGTTGAATGACGGTGTGCCCGTTTTATTTTGCAAATACAACCGCAGACTGGCATTGGAAAATTCCTGTCCATCGGGAAGCGTTGGTAATTGAAAAACAAATACAGAGTTCAATCCATTGGAACCGGAATAGCCCGACTTCATTGAACTCACATCGCTGAGACTGCCCGTACTACTCACCTGGCGATCTTCCGATAAGCCGTAGATTTTATAAGCATGCGTAATAGATGAAGACGAGAACAGGAGAGCAAAAACTCCAAGTATTCGAGGTATCTTACTTTTAGTTCTAAGGTATTTCATAGACATTTGGGGTTGGGTTAGTTGTGGTAGTGAGAATGCGTCACCGTCAAGAATGACGAGTCCGCACGCGGCTTTCGCACGCCTAGCATGCGGTAAATAGATTCACAATCACCACGACTAAACAATTAGGTGGTCAGCATCCTATTTGTGCCTGTAGTGGAGAATGATCGAAGGGGAAAAATCAATTAAAAGTCCGACCTCACAAAGACAACAAGTCGCGGCTAAACATCAATCTAGCTTAGACTTGGAGATATGGGTTCAGGGGGTTGGGTAAGGGCAAATGAACGCTGAGTCATTTCATAAATCAGAGAGCAACGTATGCATGTAACTGCAGTGTGTGAAAAATCACAAGCCACTGAAAACTTTATAAATTAGGTGACATAAAATTTACGATTGAGTCACTCACAGATGTGTAAAATTTCACTACTAGAAAAAGGAATGCCAGGCTCAACTCACGCGTTGACTCAATCTTTCCTCACTTGGACTCTTGCCCCAGAATTGCCGATAGATTCTTGAAAAATAAAGCGGATCCGAATAGCCGACATCTGCTGCGATGCGTTTTTGTTGCCAGTCTGTCTGATGCAATAAATAGCGCGCATACCGTAAACGTAGTTGCTTTACATAATCACTAGGACTGCACAATACCGCTTCTTTAAAACGTAATCGAAAATAATTAGGAGTGATACCACTACGCGACTGAAGCTCTTCCAGCACAGTAGCCTTTGTGTAATTCGTCTCAAGCCACTGCAACGCATTCTTGATCTCTGGATGTAAGCGACGCCCCTCATTCATAACTATGGATGGATCTGACTCAACTCTAGGAACAAAACGGGACAACAGCCCTTTCAGTTGCCCTTCAAGCTCCAATCGACGCAATGCCTCTGCGGCAGGCTCGCGACGATCCCATGCACACAGCATCTCTGAATAGTCTTTCTGAATGCTTTCAAATTCAGCTCCAATTACATGACGAAAGAAACAACCACCCGTGTGAATCTCTTTAGGATCATCATCGAACTCACACCAGATAATCTCGCAACCATGCCCAACCGCGGCCCAACTCCTTCGGCACCACGAAGGTATCAAAAAATGCGCTCCCTCGCCGAAGCTATATTCACGTCCCTCGATGGAGTAATTCAGCTGACCTTTCAACACGAGGATGAAACGACAGCTGGTAATCACCTCATCCCTAGCGCCCTGCCCCAGTAAATATGTTCTCCGATTGACCAGTAATACAGGTAAGGGTGAGCGCAAGCTGCGCTCTAACATTTCCCCAAGTACACGCTGTTTAAATTGATTCATCTCAAAAAAACACATTCTCTATAATATGTGTAAATTGTCCATGCATTTACGGATATGTGCCATGTGAATGACCTCGGAGAGGCTCTGCTAATATGCACAATACACCGCCATGCAAAACGAAACCATACATGAATCGGCGCGCAACATACCCGTAGTGGGCGAATATGACCTCTGCGTTTTAGGGGGCTCCTGCACCGGCGTCTTTGCGGCCATCCGCGCCGCCCGCTTAGGATTATCAGTAACCATAGTCGAGCGCATGGGCTGCTTTGGAGGTGTCGCGACCCTCTCGCTAGTAAACGTATGGCATAGTCCTTACGATGAAGTTTTTGCGAAACAGATATTTGCGGGGCTCTCAATTGAAACGATGGATCGATTAAAGCTGCGTCAGGCGGTAACAGAGTACAAAGCAAATCCGAATTTGGCCTGGGCCTTCAACTCCGCCGAATTACAAATCGAGCTCGATGAGATGATCCACGAGAACCAGATCACGCCTTGGCTGCATACCAGCTTTGTGGCACCTCATATCGAAGAGGGGCACTTGAGCTCTATAATCGTGGAAAATAAGTCAGGGCGTAGCGCACTGAAAGCGCGATTTTTCATCGATGCAACTGGTGACGGCGACCTCTGCCAACGCCTCGGATTGGAGACATACCGGGGCGCTCACCGACAACCATCCACGACCTGCGCACTCTTTGCTGGTTGGAATCATCTGAGTGCAATCAATTGGCAAAAACTGCTACTCGACCACGGCGAAGAGTTCGGGCTTCCGCAAGGATTTTGCTGGGCCTCCGCGGTGCCAGATTCCGACCTGCAAATGCTGGCGGGCACACGTGTCTATCAAGATTGCTCCGACGCTCGCGGTTTTACGCAAGCAGAGATCGAAGGACGCCGCCAAGTCAGAGCCATTCATGACCTGCTACGCAAGTATGCGCCGGATGCGCCAATCACTTTGCAGTCACTCCCCGCACGCATAGGTATTCGCGAAACTCGCCACGTTCGTTGCCACTATCAATTGACTGGAGAAGACGTCCTAAGCGGACGCGCATTTCCCGATGCGATCGCCAATGGCGCCTACCGAGTCGACATACACCACGACGATAAGCCCGGCATCACCTTCCGCTACCTTAACGGCGAGGAGTCCTACAGCCGCCCTGGGCACCCCAAGGAATTCGGCCGCTGGCGCCCTGTCAGCGAAGTCAACCCGACCTATTATCAAATCCCCTACCGCAGCTTAATTCCTCAAGGAGCCTTCGGCAACCTGCTGGCAGCTGGGCGCTTCATTGATGCCGATGAGCAAGCGCACGCCGCCATTCGTGTCATGGTCAATATGAATCAGACCGGAGAAGCGGCTGGCACAGCAGCATGGCTTGCCTTGAAACATGGCCAAAAGGCGGTGGATGTAGACGCCTCAAGCCTGCGAACCGTCTTACAAGAAAATGGCTCGATTATGCTGTAAGTATAACTCAACAGACTCGAAAAAAACATGCTTCGCGAGATCACCAGCAGGTTCCCAACGTAAGACGCTCCCGACATCATCGACTCATCATAAATCACACTGCCAGAGCAATTCACCCAGTCGTCAATGCTCCGCCAAAAACCGAGCGACCGCATCGACGGATTGCGCCTGCGCGGACAAATCCATCAGTTGCCAGCGGACACACCATTCAGATCAATACTTTTTTCGAATCGGTATTATTCACGGATGCATCCTATACCTATAGGCGGTGCATCAATTACCCGCGTACGATTGATCGACGAAATCTCACTCTACACAAAAAAGCGCCCGACGCACTTTCGCACGTCGGGCGCTAACTATATAACCCTAAAAAATTATTTACGACGTCGAGTGACGACACAGCCGAGAGCAAGGAACCCTCCTATCAAGGCGAAACTACCTGGTTCAGGCACAGCGCTCAGATAGCCACTCGCATCGATAAAGGCAGAACCGCCATTGAGCGTGATTTGAGAAAGCTGCGTCTCTGTCAAAGCAAAGGCATCTGTTCCGAAACGCACGCTGTCCACGCCTTCATCGAAGTTCAATATACTCAGAGTGACTGAGGACGCCCAAGCCTCGCCACTGCTATCGAGGAAACTAAGATCAGAGGCTCCCGAGCCGAGGTCGATTGTAGAGTTATCCGAAAGCAACAAGGTGCCCATGGCTTCACTAAATCCGTTGGTCGCAAAGCTGCCGCCATTTAACACCAGAGCACTGGCATCTGCGATACGATTTGCTGCGCCGATTGCCAGCGTGCCGCCACTGACCGTCGTGGCACCGGTGTAGGTATTGTCGCCGGTGAGTGTCAAAGAGGTGCCAGCACCCGCTTTAGTGAGAGCGACCTTGGCTGTGGCGCCATCGGTTATGAGTCCGTCAAAAGTGGAGTCATTGGTCGTACTGGAAACCGTGAGTGTCGCGGTGCCGGAACCGGAGTCGTTATTGGTGACGGTGCCTGAAAATGCTCCTGATCCGCCGTTGAGGCCGCCGACGGTTTGATTGAAGCTATTGAGGTCAAGGATGCCTCCGTTCGTGCTTCCGCCATTGATCGTCAGGATCGTCCCGGTAGGAAGACGGTCATTCGCAGTGGTCAAACGCAAGGTCGCGTTGGAGGACGTGTAGCCTGACGACCTTCCTGTGATGGTGGTCGCTCCCGTATAAGTGTTGGCTCCGCCTACATTCACGATAAGGTTACCAAGGCTTCCTGATGAGACATCGAGTGCCAGGACCTTTGTTGCATCGCTGGCATTGTCACTGAGCACGCCATCAAGGGTTAAAACACGGGTTCGGTTCACGCCAGAACCAGTCGAGGTCATGGTCAGTGTGGTCGTGGTGCCAGTCGCGACACTATCCCCCACGGTGACGTCGTTAAATATGGCGGTGGGACTTGACTCATTTGTGCTGGAACTGCCCTTATTGGTGCGAATCGTCGCATCACCAGTCAAGGTCGTGTTGCCAAAACTGACTTGGCCGTTATTCCAGCTACTGACAACAAGGCTCAGTGTCTGATTTCCGATCGAAAGATTGCCTAAACTGTAGGAGGAACCAGTCCCGGAGATATTAATATTCGAATCATCCGTAACAAGGATGTCGTTGGTCAGATTCGTGCGTGGCACGAAGGTCCCACCGTTGAGAGTGATTACATTGTTGCCGAGCGAACCTGCAGTGTTGGTGCCCAGCGCACCTGAGTCGAGACGGATGCCGCCGCTAAGGGAGTTTGACGCATTATTGATATTGATCGTTCCGCTTCCGGCCAGAATCAGTCCGTTCGTGCCAGTCAGCGTGCTATTCAAATCGGTAGAGACCGAAGCTCCACTGCTAATGCTTGGCGTGGCTCCAGAGAAATTCAAGGTGCCTCCGGTGACGGTGTAACCGTCCGTGTCGAAGTTGATGGCATTGACGTTGATGGTGGTGCCGCCAAGCGTCACAGTACCTGCAGTGCCGGCAAATGCCGCGATGTCCGCGCCCCCATTGGCCCAAACAAAATCTGTGCCGCCATTGGCCCAAAAAGCACTGGTGGTATCCCAAGTTCCGCTACCACCGCTCGGAGTCGCCGGAGTTAAGCCTGGATCAAAAGAATAAACGGTTTGGGCATACATGGATGGAGCCGCAACCAGAGTCAACATCGCTGCAGAGGCCAAAACGAGACGCCGGCCCATTCCCAAATCAGAAGTGGGGATTACTTTGGATGCAATTTTCATAGTTTTACCCGGGTTGAGCGCTAAGGCGCTGGTGTTCAAATCAGAATAATTCATATTAGATAGATGATCTTAGGGGGTTGAAGAATAGTACGGACAATCGTGAAGCAGAACCAGACAGGATAACTAACGACACGCTCTCTTAAATAGCATGTTTACCGCGCGCACAATAAACATATAACCTTAACAGTTAGGCCAATGAATTTCAGACTCAAACGGCACTTGGACTCGATTTTTCCGCGCCCGGACTCTTTCCTAAAAAACTGCCGATACATTCTGGAAAAATACAATGCTTCCGAATAGCCACCTCACGGCAATTCGCTTTAGTCACCAGTAGTGAGCGCTTGCGTGTCTCCATGCCGGATCAGAATGCATCAAACCCCTGCTCCAATTAAAAATCAGAAACCGCTTTTGCACCTAAATAAGCCGCGATGGAATCTACAGTTTGAACGATCTCAGGAAAATCGATCAGCTGCCAGCGGACAGTCCATAGACGACTCTCCCCTTTCTTCAAAAACCAGGTCGAGCGGAGGGTTTCGATCTCGTAGGTGGCTGGCAGTATCGAGAGACTACTGCACGCTCCCCCGGCTGGCCCGAACGGCCGGGCCAGGAAGTTGCGAGCGTGGTGTTAGAAGCCCCGAAGGCTCACATTGGAAAACAGGAGACCGCGTTTGCGCATGTCCTCCTATCACATCACGGGCAGCATCAGTGCGCTGCGATCTATTCTAGCATCCGTCGGATTAGCCACACAGGTTCGCCTGCGGTGGAAGCGACATCGCGAGGGGCTACGAATCCTAACCTTGGTTGCCTCCGCCAATGGTTCCTCGGGACGTATCACGACCGCGCATCCAATCTACATTATCCAATACCGCCCGCTGGGCACGCAACAACGGCTGTTCCATGTGAGCGACTGGTTTATAGGTCTGGCCGCAGATCGCGAAGCAGGACCCAAACATCGGATTAACGGCACGCAGCAACTTGCCCCACTGCCCCATGCAGACATGGAGAAAGGGCACATTCAGCGCGTTCTTCACTAGCACGGTTGTACGCAAGGCTTCGATCATCTCTTCCTCGCTGCGGACTGCCGAAGCGATCTTGACAATATCGCCACCGCGAGCCTCGAGGGCTTGGGCGTGCTCTAGGGTTTCCTCCATAGTCAGGTAGTCGAAAATGTGGGATGACATCATGACTTCGGCGCCGAGCGAGTGCACCTCCTCGATCACCTCCCGCTGTCGCTCGATGGCGCTACGATTCTGGGTGAGCTCTCTAGGAGTGCGGTCGAACATGTCGCCCACGAAGTCGATCATACAGGAGCCGGCACGCACGGCCATCACTTGCTCTGCGGTGAGCTGCTCGTCGCTCTTGCCTCTCTCCGCGCTGCGATAGTTCATCGTGTAGATCGGCTTGTCGCCGGCATAGTTGAAGATCCTCGTCAGGTCTTCCTCATTGATGTACTCCTGCTTCATCATTTCCAAATGCAGCGAGAACGCTTCGGTTCCATCATAGATGGCGTTACGCATGGTGGAAATAATTTCCTTCGGAGTGGGATCATTCATCGAAGTGATTAGAATTGGCTGCTTCTGTTTAGAGATCAGAGGCTTCGTGAATGGAGAGTGACTGCTATTGTTGTTCATCGTAGGGTCTTCCTAAGTTATTGGCTCACGTATGAGAGTTTGACGTCTTTATTGACAAGATTGGTGGGAACCTCGCCGCGCAAGGCCGCCGCAACATTCAGCGCGGCGATGCGACGCAGATCGATAGTCGATTCCTCACTGAACCAAGCAGAGTGTGGCGTGACCAAAGCGTTCTGGCAGGCCAGCAGCGGATGATCCTTTGGAATCGGCTCAGGGTCGGTGGTATCGAGCGCGGCCATGCCGATTTCACCGGTGTTGAGGGCTTCGAGAAGATCGTCCGTTTTGATGAGTGGACCGCGACTGCAGTTCACCAGGATGGCGTCCTGCTTCATCTTCCCAAGAAAAGTCTTATCGACGATACCTCTGGTACTATCAATCAAAGGCATGTGCAGACTGAGGACATCGGCAACTTCGAGGAGTTCATCCATACTGACGGATCGAGCTAGGACAGATTCATCAACAAATGGATCGTGAAAAACAATATCCATCCCAAGACCTGACGCCCGCTTAGCGAGTCCCTGTCCGATGGCTCCGAAGCCTAGGATTCCGAGAGTGCGGCCCTTGAGGCGACGTATCTTGCCCCCTCCAAGCGGCGCCCATTCACCCGCCTTGACCGCGATGGCGTGTTGGGTAACGCGGCGCCATGCAGAAAGTATGAGTGCCAGCGCGTGCTCGGCCACTTCGTCAACGCAGTAGGAAGGATTGTTGGTCACCATAATGCCAAGGTCAGTCGCCGCCTCGACGTCGATCGAGTCGTAACCGATCCCGTAGCGAGCCACTACCCGGCATTTTGGCATCCCTGCCAATTCACTGCGGTTCATCGGTTTTGCGTTTGTGGTCATGAGCGCATCACAGTCTTTAATCGCCTCCATGAAGGCTTCGGCTGGCTTTGCCTTGCAGAGAACAATCTCGACATCCGCTCCCAGAACTTCGCGCTCAATCTCAATGTTTCCGTCAACGTGTTCGGCTATAACTACTTTATGTTTCATTGGGTTCATACTTATTTTGTAAAGAGATTTTCCAGACGGCCGAGACCTTCGATGCTGGATTTGAGCAACCAGCCATCTTCGATAAACTTAGGTGGCTTGCGTCCTGAGCCGACACCATCGGGGGTGCCACTGAAGATGATATCTCCGGTGCGCAGTTCACAGATAGCAGAGAGGTATTCAATGAGCGTGGACACATCGAAGATCATGTTCTCCGTATTACCATCCTGCAGCATCTCGCCCCCGCCCTCGCAGGTCAGTCTGAGATGGTTCATATCTACTTCATCCGCGGTGGTCAACCAAGGCCCCATGGGCGCGAAGCCTGCATAGCTTTTTGCGATGCTGAACTGAGCCGGATTATTGGCCTTTTGAAGTCTGCGTTCCGATATATCTTGGCCCACACAGTATCCGGCGATGTGCTCCAGCGCCGAAGCTTTGCTGATGTGTCGACCGCTCTTTCCGATGACCACAACCAGTTCTACTTCCCAGTCGACCGTATCGGCAGGTAGACGAACGGTAGCACCCGGTCCCGCGATAGATGACGGGAACTTGGTGAATATCATCGGTTCATTTGGGAGCCCCCTGCCCACCTCTTCGCTATGGGCCTTATAGTTGAGTCCAATGGCGAACACCTGATTAGGATTCGGCACCGGAGACTCTAGACAAGTTAGATCCTGCTGTAGTTTCTCTGTGCTGAGCGAAGGATCTTCGCCTGGCCTACTTCGTTCGTACCATACTTTCAGCAAATCGAGCTGCGCAATGATCCGTTGCGAATCCGCACTAAATTTCCCTTCGGATGCCGCTTCGATATCAATGCCGCCTGTTGGTGTCACTATATGCGCACGTCCTTTAATATTTGCTATTTTCATTTTGTGTTAATTTGTCATGCTCAGTCACGGATGTCGGAGCCCTGCATGGCGAGCGTGCGACCGCCATCGACGATGTAGTTCTGCCCAACGATGAAAGAGGCTTCAGGCAGGACTAGGTAGTGGACGAGATGGGCGATATCATCGGGCGTGCCGATGCGGTTGAGAAAGGAATGATGCAGGGCGAAGGCTTCCGGATCGGCGGGCTGCTCGCGCGGGATCTGACCAGGAGACACGCAATTGACGTTAATGCCGAGGGGGCCGAGTTCCTTGGCCAGGCTCTTGGTGGCCGAGAGGATCGCGCCCTTGGAAGCGGCGTAGTCCACGCATCTAGCAAGTCCCTGCACGGCGACGGCGGAACCGATATTGACGACCTTGCCGGACTTGGCGGCGACCATATGCTGGGCGACGGCGTGAATGCAATTGAGCGTGCCGAAGAGGTTGACGCCGATAACATCTCTGACGACGTCCAGCGATTGCTCATGGAAGACTTTCATGCGGCTGCGGGCGCTACCGCCGGCGCAATTGACGAGTATATCGATGTGCCCATGGCGGGCGTGAACGTCGTCCACGGTGCGGCGGACTGCGTCGGCGTCAGTAATGTCGAGTCCCACGGCTTCGGCTTCGCCGCCGAGAGCAGCGACGGATTCAGCGTTCTTCCCAGCAAACTCAGCGCGGATGTCGAAAAGCACGATTTTGGCGCCTGCGGCGGCGAGTTTTCGGGCGACGGCGCCTCCAAGGACGCCGCCACCGCCAGTAATAATGGCGATCTGGTTTTTAAGTTTCATAGTCAAATTTTATGCTTTTGTGAAATCAGGTGAAAGTGTGTAGCCGGAGGCGGCGAGCAGGGGCTCATGCACGTGAAACTCGTGCGAATACGCCCAGGGATTTTTGATCTCGCCGCGGATGACGCGGGCGAGCTCGGTGAGTTGTTCGGTTTAGCGCCCGTGCATCACGGCAAGGCCGTTGTCATTACAATCATCGTCACGCGTCGAGCAATGGAAAGACGTCACCTGATCCGGGCGACCGAGCAGAGAGATAATAATATCGATAAGGTATCCACCGAATACATACAGGGAACCGCCTTTGAAATTGGCGACCCATTTGCGGTAGTCGTCGGCGTGGTTGTGGCCGATGCCGATCTGAGCGATTTTAATAGGTTTCATAGTTTGACGGCGATCAACAAATAGAATGCCGGCAATCCCCGCCTCCTTCCCGAAAGACCACAATGGTCTTTCGGCTTACGCTGCGGGGTCGTAGAATCCAAGACAACTTCTTGACTGTGCTCTGCTTCTGGCAAGCAGGATTGGAAGCCTCAACAATGTGCCCCTAATTATGATCTACGTCGGAGAGCAGCTATGCATAAGCTGAACCCACCTAACATGAGAACAAAAGAGGAAGACTCCGGAACCGCTACAAGAAACTCAGAAGAAGAAAGAACCGTGTCAGATATGCGCACCTCATCAATGAGCCCCCTCCAACGCTCATCAGGGCCTTTGGTTCCGTCCCAACCACCGACAGCTACATTAGCTGCAGAACCGGTTAATGACTGAGAATGCGCGACATTCTCGGACTGCAGTGCACCTCCATTCGTGAGATCCTGTAAATAAAATGTGATGTTGCTGGAATCGTAGGTCAGAGCGACGTAGTAATCCCTATTAAAGGCAAGATTGAGTGAAGACTCAAACGTAGTCCTATCACTACCATCGGTATTACCCGCAATAATCGCTCTCAGGCCACCATCATCCCGACTGACTCCAAAAGCAAAACTACGCTCATCAGCGTCAGTATACTCGTACTGCGAGACAATCCAAGGGTTGATGTTGCTAAGGTCTTCTAAATTGACATAGGCCTCCAGCGTGAACGTACCATTGGTGCCAATCGAATCCATCCAGCCATCATCAGCGACCGTAAAATTTCCCGCGATAGAAGTGCCAAGGTCAGCCAGACCGGTGTTGGACGCCCCGGACTGAGGAATTGGATTACTGAATGCGGAACCATTGCCACTTGATGGCAAAGGAGTGACCTGCGTTGGAGACGTGCCAACGACACCTAAGGTATGGCCGCCACCACTTGAGTCATCAAGGAAAGCCGTATCTTCAAAACGCCAATGGGCGAGTGTGGCCGCATTTGCCCAAGAACTAACGAGGCAAAACATGGAGGCAACTTTGATAAGATCGAAGGGGCGAATAGACTGGGTAGGTAAACGATTTATGTGCATGATGTTTACCTTGCAAAAATTGAATGCCCAATCAATTTCACACTCTATGCAACTGTTGCAAACCTGCGCCGATTTACATTCTCAAAATTGTATTAGATTTGTACTACACGCCTAACCACTCAGTGTATTCGTGTATGAAACAGCCTTCCTTTCGCCAAATAGCCAATAAACTGGGCTTGTCCGCATCGACCGTATCCCGTGCGCTCCATAAGGACCCACGCATCCGACCAGAGACCGCTAAGCGAGTCATGGATGCCTTGAAAGAGGAAGGTTACGAATTGGATCCCGCAGTTTCTGTAGGCATGTCCAAAATCCGGCAACGTAGCTTTTACAGAGAATCGATCGCATGGTGCGGGACTGCCCCTCGCGAGAGCTGCCCTTGGTTTGAACCCATGTTTCAATCCGCTGAAGACTACGGATCCAGACTAGGCTATAAGATTGAACATTTCTCCATAGAAAAAAAGTCCACTTCGAATTTCCGGCAACTGAGCAACAAGTGGAAAGCGCGAGGAATTAATGGCGTCGTACTCGGTCCTTTTAAGGACCAACAAAGAAATCTTTCCTTTCGGTGGCGAGACTTCGCATGGGTGGTCATCGGCCATCCGTTTGAGGATCCAGCACTACATTCGGTAGGACGTGATTTTCTAGCCGATATACGTAGAGCCTTAGATTGGCTCAAAAAGCAAGGCAGTCGTCGTCCATGTTTTCTCCAACAAAAAGACTCAAGTTACGCGTATAAGAATCCTCTACTGCTATCAAGCATTACAAATTATAATGATACTCACGCCAACACCCCCACTCCTTGCTTTGAACCCGACGATCAAAATCCGGAGGCTTTACGCTCTTGGGAAAAGCAAAACCGACCGGATGGCCTGATCCTCCCGCACTACCCCTCCCCTAAGCTACAGCGGTTGCTTCAGCCGCTGCTGGATACGATACCCGTTGTTTTTTTAACCTCCCCAAACGTTTCGATACCTTCAAACCATGCTTATTTTCAACCCCGCCTTGAAGTCATGGGCCAAGCTTCCATCAATTTATTGCATCGCCTGCTCTTCAACCGGGAGTTAGGGATTCCGTCTTACAAGCAAAGCATCTATTTGGATTCAAATCTCGTCGCTGCCTCCGTTGATTAAGGCTAGTCATAAATGCTCCGCCAAAAACTGAGCTACCGCCTCGGCTGATTGCGCCTGCGCGGGCAAATCGACCAGTTGCCAGCGCACACACCATTCCCGGCTCTCGCCAATGCGTAGTGGCCATGTCGGACTAAGAGTTTCGACCTCGTAGGTTGACCGTTCCGTATTCACATACGCCTGCAAATTACTCCGTTCCAGATAAAGCTCGTTTGGCTGGAACTGTATATACTGGCAGAAGGCTTGCTCTGCATCAACCATCGCAATCCAATGACCATAACTCCCTATTTTTTGCTGCTCATCCCGCGCCCATTCGAACTTTAATACCTGCGAATCCTCAAGGCTTTTAACCACAGGCGCTGCAGGATACTCCGCAGGCCATCGTCGATAAGGTTTACGATATTTATGTGTCTTCGCCGGAGCCACGGATTCCATCAAAATATAATCTCCGCCCCGCACTCCAGTCACTGCCCAGACATGCACGGGATACACACTTTCGGCCAACCTTTCGACTCGGTAGCTGTGCAGCACCTCGGAACTTTCAGCAAGCAGTTCGATCTTATGAGTGACTTGCAAGCCAAGTTGTGGACTGATACCGCTACGCATTACCAAGCTGCTCGCGGTCTTCGAAATAAGCTCCCAAGGCGCACCATCAATCACGGGGTCAAAACCATCGTTATTGTAAATTTGAAGATTCAGGCCCTGTGCCGTCGGCCACATACGGTCGCCCCCCCAGGGATGCCAGTGCCAAGACGGAATCGACGCTTGATCAAAAACCACAATCCAATCGTCGGCATCATGCTGTTTAAAAGAAACGATGCGCCCAACATCCAACGCAACTCCCAGCGTGACCACTCCGTTGTCGATTGTTTCGACTGGGCCAAGATGCTTATACATCGCACCAGCTGAAAGTAAGGGAGCAATTAAAAAGCTTACACCAAAGAGCAACGTTCTCATCATACAGCTATCGATACTGAAATCACAATGTAAAGAATAGCGCACTTTATCAGCGCTCCGAGAGTGGCCTCGGCGGATTGTTATCGATCACATTTCGAAGTGTTATTTTCAAGCCTTCGGGGTCCTCTCGCGTGGGATAGGCATCGGACAGCACAATAATGGTTCGTTTATCTGGAGAAATTGCCTTTGGGCCTCCGGTCCGCAACTTCCAACCAGTATCAACACCTTCATACGCCGCGATTTTGACCCAGACTTTATTTCCTTCGGGATAAGCAAAAAAAGCTTCTTCACCTACAAGGATTTCCTTAAATTCATCACCCACTTTTGCCGCGATTTTGCGTTTAGAAAAATTAAATACACGAATCGTATTGAGAGGATGCGCTTCGATCGAAGCATCCACTGCTCGCAGAGCAACCGCCGGCGCAGCTTGTTTTGAATTTGTATTCTGAATACTCGCGATCAGCACAAGATTCTCCCCCTCCGAAGGCAATGTGGCTTCGGCCACTGTTACTTTAACTGGCGGAAGCTCTGGATCGGTAGCTGGCACATAGCAGTAAAGCTCCAATTTGCCTGATTTGGGGGCTTGATAACTCGCCGATAGCGCTGCGTCTCCTGCAAACAACGGAACCTCTTTCGAGCCAAGCTGATAAAATAGCTTAGGCGCGGCCCGTCTGACTCCTAAAGTACGAAAGCTTTGCTCGACGGCCACTTGCGCCTCAAGCACTTGCCCCTGCAAGCACAATACTACTAGCAGCAGAAAAGTTAAAGTATGCATTAGATTTCTTCGGAGGAGAGCCATCGGAATTTTACAATTTTATATTTTCGGCCAAAACTTTGATTGATCTCATTGGCCAAGGATGGATGCAATTCAACAGGCTCACTGCTATCAACGTATTCGGTTGTGCGCTGTACGATAGCTTCGCACCAAGCACGTCCGTCAACCTCTTGAGTTACCGGGTTAATAATCTCCCCGTAAGAGCGAATTTTAAATGTATCGGAACGCGCAGTCAGCGTAGATCCGACAGCGGAAAGGATGTCTGCTTGCGTCAGAAACTGTGGCGCAAAGGCGGACTTCGAACTGTAGGGAGCAACAGAAGCAGAGCCCCCTCGCATCGCGTCGAGGTCATAATAACTTCCTTTTGAGTAACTCGGTGCATCATCAAGATGCTGCACCGAATCGCTATTTGTAGCCAACGGGCCGGTGGTAATTGCATCGATCGCGGCTTGCAGAGTGCCTTTTAATCGCTCGTCCACAGACGCTGTGAGTGTGCTGTCAACTAAGCGGCGATTCACAAAGTCGGCCATCGAAACGAAAGGACCACGATTGCGAATTTCAGCGACGATATTCCGAGCGAGTTGAGCGATCTGCTCCTCGTCCAATTGACGAAAGCCTTGCCAGCTGCTACTTTCCGAATTAGGCGCAAGGGTCGGCTTCGAAAATCGAGCCAGTGCCGCTTGTAGTCTAATAGCGGATGGATTTTCATTTACCGGATCATAGGCGAGTTTATTGATCCCACCTAACACAGCCCGCCAAGCCTGCTCGGAGGTAGAGTTAATATTAAATCCACCATCAAGCTCCAAATGAGTCGCGGCTAGGCTTGCATCCTTAAGCTCCGCTTCAGTGTAACCATCACGTATCTGTATCCGTGAATTAGGAAGCTGCACAGGAATAGGAGTATCTGCATCGTCTGTAATGGCCCCAGTCCCTGCATGGGGAACACTTGAAAAGAAGTAACGATCAAATAAGGATCGATTTAAATTCCAAGAATAGTCATAATAGACCTTAACCAGTGGCGTTGGAACCGTCCCTTGATTGTTACTGAGATAGAGTACTTGATCACGCGATGCCAGGCGATAATCGGCAAGACTATTACCGATCGCATAACTAGGATGTCCGTCAGTATAGCCTAAATGAGCATGCTGAAGTTGCCCTAGACTAAGAAGAGACTGAGTGTCCGGGCGAAATTCAAAAAGTGTCGATTGTATGGTTTCATCATTTGCTTCTGCGTCCAGGCTGTAACCGGACGAGGCATCTTCATTCACACCGACAATGAATTGCGGCCAGTCAATATAATTAGAACTGGCAGTGTAGGCTGGCGGGCTGGAATCGATACCATCGCCATTCGAACCTAAACGTCTAGGTTGACGCATCACAATCATTGCACGTGGGTTACTCTGCGCGATCCAACGTATCCCCGAGTGACTAAATTGAGCTTTAACAGTTTGAGCAAACACCGGCTGCGTGACCGATGACAAGGGCGCGGGCCCTTGAATCAAACCTGAGCCCGAGCTATAGGCCTCGTTGGTACCCGCATACAAACGAGTAAAGCTCTGATACCACCTCTTACCATCCGATGTAGCATCATAGCCAAGCGGTTCTTCACTCACGACTTCCCCCAGGTAAGCACAGGCTTCACCGGAACGTAAATTATCCTTGGCAATGTATGCGTAAGGCCAAGATCCTGAAATAGATGGTATGGTCTTCGTGGCGCTGGTCGAGGTCGAGCGAACGATGGCAACGCGATAAAGGGTATTCTCATCCGTGCCTGCACTCTTACTGGAAATTGCAGAAAGCCGGGTATATCCAGAAGGGTTGAACCCTTGAGTGAGTATATTCTGTGGTTCACCATTACTATCGGCTTGATAAATTTTGCCACTTTCTGCGCCTTGCAGACTATAGATATAACTTTCGCCTGGTTGCAGTGTTGGGGTTCGAACAACAAAACGAAAATAACTACCCGATGGACGAGAATGGGAGCCTGATCGCGTGCCGCCCGCACGATTCAGGCTGCGAGTTTCTTTCACCTTCCATGGCATGCCGTTCCTGGCCTCCGAGGCTTCGTCGTATTCCTGCAGTTGCATCCAAGTAGTTCCACTATATCTACGCTGAAAGCCGACTTCATAATCATGAGCTTTAATCGGGGTGGTATATGGATTCCATAGTACCGCGATTGGGAAGACTGCGAGTTCGATACTGCTGCCATCCTCGCCGATGACATATTGGAAACCCAAGGAAAGATAAGTGAGCACCGGGGAAATCCCCCCTGCTGTCTTGCTAGGCAGGCGCGGCGTTAATTCGCTGCCAGCAGAGGTTTGTGCAAAACTCCGTAGTTGCCCCCAAGTTGGAACGTCGAAATCAAAATCAGGATCACCGGGTGGATCACTGCTCACCGTGGCAAACAAAGTCTCATCGTCGGCGGGTGTCGTCGCACCGGTGGCCAGCAATGCAGAGAGATCTTGCTTCATTCCACCTGCATAGCTGTCTGTGATTAGAGAGCTCGAATACGCGGTTAAATCATGGTAGCGATAGGCAATTAATTGCTCTAGCGTGTCCACATCTGCATCGTTGCTAGTCAGATGCGTGAGATCTTTCAAACCGATCGTTTGCAGCAATCGACTATGACTTGGATCATAAGCGGACTCAGCTCCTGTGGGATCAAGCTCCAGCATACTAGCTGCTTCCAAGGAGGTTTGGTCTGTAGTGTGCACTGCATCCATCAACTCAATGGCTGTACGTGGTGTGGATACAAAAGCATTTTGAGACTCAACTAAAGTGCTCGGCATCGGCAAATTTACGCGTGCCTTACTCGCCTCATCACTGATCCACCATGCATAGCCGCTGACAGAATCCGAATCACCAACCGCGATTTGCTGCAAAGGTGCCGCAACATAATCGACCAGCGCATCGCCCACGGTGTTTGGGCCGACGAGTAAGCGCGCGGGCTGATCAGCAACAGTTATATTGGTAGAGATCGCGGTCGCTCCTGTTAAATTGGCGACCACATCATTCGGGGTAAATGCCAGAGCGGACGGTATATTAAGACGGTCGCCCAAGCCTTCATTGCCGCTGATAAGCCAGTTCATTAACTTGGCTTGACTGCCCTTAGTATCAGATGCGCTAACAATATCCGCCGCCGCTAGATGAGGTTGCTGTGTATAATCAGCCGCCGCTCCATTACGATAAGCACCCAACCAATGTCCGCTAGAATCCGTCGTATTTACCAGACTCACATCCATATCCGAGCGAGCGGTTATACTCTGATCCACCCCAGTATATTTTTGTAACTCTCCTAGTGCAATCGTAATGCCTAAACGAGCATTTTCTTGGGCGAGTAGCTTTGCTTTGTTACTAGAGCTGAGATTTGTTTCTACCGAAACTAGTGTCGACATACTCAAAAGCAACAAAAGCACAAAAGCCATCAAGCTTAGTGCGATCACAAGGGCAAAACCTCCTTGGGCACGAGACTGCTCAGAACTTGAAAACATGGGTATAATAATAAGATTCAGACGGGATCAGAAAATCAAAATGGAGAAATCTTTCCTGAAAGTAGAACTGGTAGAGAATACAAATAGCCTAAAACTAGACATACAAGGGGTGACGGTTAATAGTCATCATGTAAATCTTAGTAATTGACAACCATCCCTCTACTTTATCAGTTAGCAAAGAATCAACAAGTCCCATATCGGGCGAACATAAGCTCACTCAAAGATTATGGCAGAACCCAAACGCGTACGTTTAAAGGACATCGCAGCCGAAGTCGGCGTGTCCACAATGTTAGTATCGATCGCACTGCGCGGCATGCCAGGCGTCTCAGAAGCGACGCGCAAAAAGATCCAAGCATGCGCAGATAAAATGGGCTATCATCCAGACCCGGCCTTGTCAGCTCTGGCTGACTACCGACGACGCACACGTCCGGCACACTCTTATGCCCAAATTGCATATGTAACAAATTATGCGACCCCCAACCCGCCTCTGTGGAACTTTGCCAACGAGTTCTTACTGGGAGCCCAAAAGCGCGGTTTAGAATATGGCTACGAAGTCATCCCCTACTGGCTTAAAGAGCACGGATGCACGCTCCGCAAAGCGAGCTCAATTCTATTCAATCGTGGCATTAAAGGTCTATTGATCGCACCACTACCTGAAGAAAACAGCCAGCTGGACCTGAGCTGGAAATACTTTTCAGCGGTGGCCATCGGGACTTCACTAGCCTCACCGAAGCTGGATTACGTAGCTTTCGATCACCATGAGGCGATGCAAATGACCCTCGAGAAGCTGCGAAACAAGGGGTATCAACGCATCGGCTTATTACTGCGCAATCCTAGTAACCGATTACGCCATACATCATTGGACGCGTATCTAGGTGACCAATACCGGATCCACAAAGACCGCATGATCCCTCCCTTGCTTCAGAGCGATTTTTCATCCTCTGAATTCTGGTCATGGTATGACACGCACAAACCGGATGCCATCATCACCGACAGCGATTTAACTATCATAGACCTCTTAAATGAGCGAGGCCTGAAAGCCCCGCAAGACGTCGGCGTGGTCTGCTACAGTAAGCACAGCACCGAAAACATTCATATTTCTGCAGTGAATCAAAACCTACAGAACATCGGTGCCACAGCCGTGGATCGCTTGCACACGAACCTACTGCGTAGTGCCTATGGTGTACCTGAGCATTCCTACGCCACTCTGGTACATGGGAACTGGTCCGAAGGCACCACTCTCAAAAAATAGAGTGAAGCCTAGGCATATGAGCGATGCTCAAGCCTAATTGATAAAGTTCGCGCATTGTTGTCAAAAACAGGCAATTGAGCGCAAGTTATAGCTCGAATTCAACCACATGACTTTGAACTGATCCATACCAACAGCTCTGCGCTCATCCGAGCTCCCACGCTCACTCCCCAGCCCCGGCGAAAACGCCAGACTCTCTCCCCCCACCCATAAACGATCCATGAAATTCCCCCCACTCACTTGTTACCGGTCCAGTTTAGCAAGCTTAAGCCGCATCACAGCCACGGCCATGCTAGCCCTACCGCTGATATTGAGTAGTCTCGGATGCTCGCAGCCATCAGAAGAATCACAAGTCTCCAAGCAAGACACACTCGAAGCGGGCTTGGCCGCATTACGTGTTTTTGATTTTGAGCAGTCCTATGAAACCTTCCAGCAATTAAGTGCTTCCGTTCAGAAAGAGGACGAAATGTGGCCCTTGGTGACCTATAGCCACGCAATTTCAGCTTGGTTAAAGACCCCGACCACCGCAGAGGGCGTCGCCGAAGCAGTGCGTCTACTAGACTTACTCAGTCAAGAAAAGCCTAAGTCTACTTATACTGCAAGTGCCCTGCTCGATCTGGGACGCATTACAGAAATCTCTAATTTCCGCGGCGACACTCCAGACGTCGTCACAGCGCGTCGCTACTATGAACGTGTGCGCACGGAGTTTCCCAACAGTGAAATGGCGATTCGAGCGACCTTGTTTCTAGCTCAAACCTACGCACAAACACTCAATCCCGCAGATATTCATAAAGCGATCGATCTACTCGACGCCTGCTTACAAGACCCCGCGAACGCGGCTTGGGTGGGACTCATCGCTCAATATGTCGGCGTACTTTACGAACAGTATTTAGATCAACCCCAAAAGGCGATCGACCCTTACATGCAGGCAGCTCAAGCAGGCCTCGCCCGCCACGCTGACACCGACTCGGTGCTGTGGCACATTGGAGTTCTCGCACAGCGAGCGGGACGTGACCAATTGGCAGCACAGGCCTATGCCCAAATTATCCGTGATTACCCTCGCACAGTATACCGCAGCGTGAGCCAAGAGCGACTGGAGCAAATACAAAAAGAAGCTTCGAAAAAAGAGATCGACCGCCGCTAAACACAATAAAGCCCTACGAACCTAGCGCGCCTCCCCCTCACTAGACGTGCAAACCTAAACGCCCATCGAACGAATGAAATCTGTATTCTCAAAGTTCAACACAAACTGGCTCGCAGCCGCCCTCCTCTGCGCAGCCTTCATCTACAGCGCCTTTCGTTTTTATGCGACAACGCAAGAACTCGCCCAAGGCAGTGGTGAGGACGAACAGAAGATCCTGCGCATTACTCACTGGCAACTTGAACCGGGATTCCGCGAAGCGCTCGAATGGGTCATCGACGAATATAACGCCCTCCCTGAAGTTAAGGCCGCCAAGGTCCGCGTCATGCAAGCCCCGGTACCACAGCGCGTCTATAATCAGTTTATGAATGTGCATCTCATCAGCGGCACCGCAGCGGACATCGCAGTGAAGGGAGGCACAGAACTCATCAAAGGCAGTGCACTGGCACAGTTTTACGCGCCACTCGGGAGCTATATCGAAACGCCCAACCCTTACAATGCCCCACAATACTTGTCCCCGCATCTATCTGAAGAAACCGCAAAGTTTTTGGAAAATGCTCCTTGGCGTGACACTTTCTTCGATGGTCTACTCGGTGGGTATGATAACAATTTAAGTGATTATTACGGCATTCCCATCTGCGCCACTGGCGGCGTGCGTCTATTCTATAATCTCGACATACTACAGAAGGTTAAGGCCTTCACCCTCGAACAAAGCACAGCTGCATCGGATCCTGTATGGCTACAACAACTTTGGCGCAGTCCTGACAATCAAGACGGTTACATCCCACGCGCCAGTGGCATTGCGTGGCTAAAAAATAATAGCATTCCGCAAAGCTTGGGCCAGTTTTACCTCTATTGCTACGCGGTAGAAGAATATGCCAAGGCCACAAACAACGAGCATTTGGTACCCATTTCCGGCAGCAGCTATCCGCAAAATGACGTCGCCGACGAATATAAAGAAAGCTTCCTCGCCAGTCTAAACCCAAACATCGCCCGCAAGCCGGATGCCATCGAAGTCTTTGCCGCCTACGAAAGCGGTGAATGGAGCTTTGAATCCGTACAGTTTCAAGAGTTCTTTAATATGGTGGAGACCACCTCCAAATTCTATCCACGCGGTTATTTGGGCTTAGATCGCGAACAAGCACAGCGCCGCTTTGTCTTAGGCATGGCAGCCGTTATCCGCACGGGCGGTTGGGATGCCTCCAGTATCCTCGCGGGCATCAGCAAGCGCGATCAAGTTGAAGATCAATTTGAAGTCGAGATCGCACCCGCGCCCTACCCAGCCGAAAACGAACGCTGGGCAGATTTGGTAAAAATGCGCCTCTCCGAAGCAGATGCCCGTGGCGTCGCTCCCTTCGCCATCAATAAACAAAGTCCATATTTTGACTGGGCACTCGATTTTCTACGATTTGCCACTTCGCATCGTATCAATCAGGAATTTAGCAAACGGGCAGAATGGCTCCCCGTCACCATCGGAGCGGATCCTCCAGAATCCATCGCAGCCTTCAGTCCGATCGTTGAAGGCTTTCCCGTCCATTTAGGCATGGGTTTCATGGCACGCTATAGTAGTGCAACGCCGCCCTCGATGAAGAACGCTTGGACAATCAATTTCAACCTCTTTGCCACCGGGGACCTGACACGTCAAGAGATGGTCGACAACTTAGAAGCTACCTTTGAAAACCCTAACTTGGGCATCCCCAAAGCATGGGCTATTCGATATCAAAAAGCGAGCGACGGCTCACGTGCCTTTAATCGTTCCGCGGTCGTAGAAAGGCTCAGCAGTATGCTTGGCAACGAGGCTGCCGCACAAAGAGAGAAAGCCACTCTCTTCTCGATTCTGACTAGCGACGAAGGCATCATGGTCAAAAGAATCTGGCAAAAATCTCATCCGAACGAGCCCATCCCGGTAAACTAAGCGAGTCATCGCAAATAATTTCCCCATGCCTATTCAATCCGACGTTCCTCCGATCCCTGTGCCTGACGCCCATGCCAAGGGTAAAATGCGTGCCAAGCTCTTTCAAAAGAGTAAGCTCTTTGTCGCGCTCTACCTACTGGTGCTGCCGACCACGCTTTCGCTGCT
>NZ_JARXHW010000044.1:0-37605 GCF_031127805.1 Thalassobacterium maritimum
CAATGCGACGTATAGGTTCATTTTGAATCTTTCCTTTTTTTGAGGTTCATTTTGCAGGCTCGGGTGTCCGTCACCCGGGCCTGTTTAGTCTCCATGAGATCAGAACGATTCAAAGCCTGATCTAGGAGAGATCGGCACATAGCATCTACGCGAAAAAACACGACCGAGGTCAAACCGTAGCTTCGAAACTTTGTTTCGGGGATGGAGCATATCGCCCCCGGTTCAGAGAACCGAGGCTACGCGAAAATATCACTACCGAGGTCAAACCGTAGCCTCGAAACTCTGTTTCGGGGATGGAGCATCTCGCCCCCCGGTTCAGAGAACCCAGGCTACGCTGAGAAGCACTTGCACAATCAGTCTGTCAGCTTTGCTTGAAAAGCTGTAACGGGTAAGGCGTTTTTCTTGTCCTGCAGGTTGACCTTAGGATTATTCGCCCATGCGTAGCGAACGGCCACAGGTGCCTCCACCTCGGGATGACTCAGCTCGACTTGATGCTTGCCGATAATCTTAGCGCTGGCATCCACATAGGCTCCATCCACTCCTGCGATCTTGAAGCCTAACACTTCATCATGGCCAAAGGCATACAACCCTTGAGAGCTGACTGGATCGAAACTTAGAATAAGCGAGCTCCCTTGCTGTTCCATTTTGGAGAACCGGGGACTTTGGTAATCGAAATCATACCCGTAGTCGCGCGCCAGTGCGATACGAGCAAGACGATCAGCGACAACGGATTTATTGCGGGGATGCACATCACGCCCCTCCCCCAGGTCCAGTATCACAGCTTCGCCTGTATTGGCTAAGGATAGTGTCTGCGTTTGCGAAGCACGCAGCTTCGCCCATCCCGTTCCAGCCTTGGGGCCGCTACGGGGACCGAAATTCGCCAGTTGTGACCAGTAGAAGGGAAAATCCCCTTGCTGCCAGGCCTCGCGCCACTGCGTAATTAAAAGTGGGAACAGGCGTCCATATTCTTCACCACGTCCTCCATTACTCTCACCTTGATACCAAATAACACCACGAATGCCGTATCCCATAATCGGGTGGAGCATGCCGTTATAGATATTCCCTGCCCGGGCATTGCCGTAGCGGTAATCGCGTGGCTCCCGCTGGTGTGGGGCTGGTTTTCCATCCGCTCGCCACTGCTTATAGGCCGCCATCGCTTCGGCATAGATTTCATCCGAACAGGCCGCAACCTTTCGATCGATATCAGCTAATGTCTTCTCAAAACCACCTGCAGATTCGAGCACCTTGCGCGGCACCCATGCCTCCGCAGCGGCCCCACTCCATGAATTGTCAATAATACCGACCGGCACGCCCACGGCGCGGTGTATGCGATTGGCAAATAGATAGCCGATCGCGGAAAAGTATTTAACTGTATTTGGTGTGGCGGCTTTCCAGGCGCCTTCGAAATCATCCTGTGGAATCGGAGTCCCCTTGTTCGGCACGCGTAGCAAACGTATTTCGGGGCAATTCGCGGTCGCGATGTCTAAATCGCCTTGGTCCGACTTAATCAGCTTAAAGTTCATATTGGACTGCCCCGAGCAAATCCAAACTTCTCCGATTAAAACATCTTCAAATTCGATGCGATTCTGCCCTTCAATCGTCAACTCGGTCGGTGCACCAAGTGCCAGCGGCTCCAAGACCACGCGCCACCTGCCATCTTCACCGACCACTGTTTGATGCGATTGATCGCGAATGCGAACAGTGACCGACTCCCCGACCTCGCCTCTGCCCCACACGGGGTTTGGCTGATCACGTTGTAGCACCATATGATCGCCAAATACATTGGGCAGAGAGAGCTCCGCAGAGAGCGACCAAGGCAATAAGCAAAGCGCAGAGGCGATGAGAGACTTTGTATTTTTGAATATAGACATGTGTATATTAATGTAACTAGTGAATAAAGAAACTTGGGGGCGATCGACTTAAATGCAAAAGCCCTATCAGTTTCCTGATAGGGCTTCCACTAATCATGAGATCGCTCTCACACTATAACCCTAAATCTCGATTAACCTAGGCGCTACGCTCACGACGGCGCAGCATGATCGCAGACAGTGCACAGACACCTGCAAATAGCGCATAGGTGCCTGGCTCTGGAATCAGCGACAAAGTCGTCTGCCCGCCCACAGAAGAATCCACTTTGAAATCGCTGAATAAACTAGAGGCATTGTCATTGATACGAATGTCGCCCGCATCGATGAAAGACTCGAAATCAAAATCACTCTGAATAATCGTCAGCGTGCCCGTGCTGCCAGTAGTAAAGTTGAAGTAGTTGGAGTTATCATTGCTAAAATCATTCACGACCAAATTTGTGGCGGTGACAGTCCCGGCGCTCAGATTGTAAACATTGCCTGAAACCGCACCACTAGCCAGCACCTGAATCCCGAGGGTTCCCGCAACCGTAAAGCTGCCTCCATTTTGGTTCACAATTCCCTGACTTAAACGTCCGAGGTAAACAGCGGTTCCTGCAAAATCGACTGTCGAACCGGCATTGATATTTAAAATAGTCGCATTCGGGTCTGAATCACGTCCAATCACTGCTGCCCCGCCAGTATAATCAACATCCAAATGGCCTCCATTTAAAGTGAGCGTTGAATTTTCCCAGCGAAAACCAGCGCTGCCAGCCAAGCTATTCGCAATGTGAATTGTGGAGCCACCAGAAACAGTAAAGTTACGATCATCCAGATCATGTCGATCCTCCATTTCAACAGTAACAGGAGATCCGCCTACTAAACCAATAAATCCGTCATTAGCCGGATCGCTATTAGTCGGCAAGCCATGACTCCAGTTCGCAGCATCTCCAATATCGGAACTAGCGGCATCCGTCGCCGCTCCGATCCATGTGGTGTCGGCAGAAGCAGTTGCTGTGATGAATGTGAGGGCTAACAGAGTATAGGGGGATTTATTAAACATAATTAACACTTAATCTGCCTCATTCAATATACCATACCGGCCCAACCTAACACATGTAAGGCAAATAAAGACGATCCATGCCAACTCAACAAAAAGCCCCGCCTGCAGAGCAGACGGGGCTTCAACCTAGGATGCATCACTACACCCAACCCTATTACTAATAAAAAACCGCTTAGCCACGGCGACGCAGCATGATTGCAGACAGTGCACATACACCTGCAAATAGCGCGTAAGTGCCAGGCTCAGGAATCAGCGACAAAGTCGTCTGCCCGCCTACAGAAGAATCTACTTTGAAATCAGCGAATAAGCTTGAAGCATTATCATTGATACGAATCTCTCCATCATCAATCAATGATTCAAAATCAAAGTTACCCTGGACAATTGTTAATGAACCTGTGCTGCCAGTGGTGAAGTTGAAGTAGTTGGTTCCGCTGCTGTTCGGATCAATAAGCAAATTGTTCGCAGTCACGCTTCCGCCAGATAGGTTATAGGTGCTACCGTTCGCCGTACCGCTAGCATTTTCCGGCACAGACAAGGTGCCACCGATCAGCATAGTTCCGCCGAATTGGTTGACAGTCGCGATATGCTCCCGCCCAACATTAAGATTAGCCGCAAAACTGGCGTTTGATCCACTATACATATTTAAGGTCGCCGAGCCATTCCGCCCCATTTGCGTGGATGAAGTGTAATCACTGTCTAAGTTGCCCCCCGCAATCAAGTTGATCTCTGAGGCGCCCCAGCGAAATCCATTTATACCACTCGGGACCAGAATGGTGGATCCGCCAGATACAGTAATATATTTATCATCCAAATCTGAGCGATTTTCCATCTCAACGGTATCTCCGTTATCGAGCGTCCCAAGGTTGCTCGAACTCGGCAAGCCGTTGCTCCAGTTCGCTGCGTCATCAATATCAGCATCGACCGCTCCAGTCCAAGTCGTTGCCGCATGGGCAGACAAGGCTGTCAGTGCTAGGGTGAAAGAAGAAAGGGCGAGTAGTTTAGTATTTTTTTTGGGGTTCATGATGCTGTTAAAACAGGCCACGACCGCAGACACCACACATTCTACATCTAACACAGGTTAACCGACTCCATGGGCCGCATTTAAGCAAACTCTACGGCTTCTAAAAATGCCCGTGCAAAGATCATGTGTCCTTCAGTTCCTGGATGGATACGATCCCACGCCAAGGCGGTCGGATGCATATGTTGCAGCACTCGATCCACGGCTGCTTGCGTATCCACAAAAAGGGCATCGAAGTCTCCCGCAAGCTGGCGAACGAGCGAGCCATATTCATCCATGCGCGCACGCATGGCATCGGACCGATTGGCTTCGAAGACATAAGGCGTCATCAAGACCAGACCTTGCAGTTGCGGGCGCACTTGCTCGAGTAAGTCGCGATAAGTGCGCTCAAAAACCGCGGGAGCAACGTGAGCTTCGCTGCGACGCGGCACATCGAACTGGCGCCAAACATCATTGATGCCGATCATTACTGACAGCCAATCAGGCTTGAGATCTACCACGTCTGTTTGCCAGCGTGCTGCCATATCCAATACAGTATTGCCACTCACACCACGATTGATGACTCGCAGCTTCAGTTCGGGATCGCCGGCAGTGAGCATAGCATTTACCAAGTTGACGTAGCCCTTCCCCAGCCCGAGATGCACGTCCCACGGGGTGGTTTCGCCGGAGTCGGCTCGGCCGGCATCGGTAATTGAATCGCCTATAAACAAGAGCTTAGATTGAGCAGGTATAATCATCGTAATTATTTTGCAGTTCGCCCATACAAACGTAGTTTCAACTGAGCTTCGTAGAGCGACTGTGGCTCGAGGAACTCACCACGTCCGAGCCCCTCAACAAAGTCAAAAGGTTCTGTGCCGACGAACTGCCTCTCTAACCAATTCAAGTTCGGCTTTTGTAAATTTACTTTTGCCATCACTTCTAGCGAGTCCGACAAACCAATCAAATAGCCCCAGCCATATTGCGCCGAGCGAACGACTCCTTCGCCGTCGCAGTTCCAAAAGACCGATTCGGTGGCGGTATGGCCCGCTCCACCGCTCATGGCACCACGATTCATCGCCTGCCAGCCATCATCTAAAGTGCACGAATCCACCAAGCTGGCAATCGCCAGCGAGTGGTGGAAGTCCGACGGTCCGAGATTGTTATTCCAATCACTCAGACTGCCGTCACGGGAAACACAGCGCAAATATACATTCCCAACATTTCCGAAATACCAATTAGTGGTGAATGCATGCCGCGCTCCGATACCTTCGCACTTGTTAAACAACACATCATTACAAGCGGTTAACTCATAAAAATAACCGTGACCGCCCGCATCGCGACGTTGGGCGTGTTGCAGCACACAATTCTCCACTGTTATGCGCTTGCTGCGTAAGAGGCCGATACCTTTGTCGTAGAGGTGATATTTGGCGTCAAATTCTTCCCCCTTAGGCTTGAAGGATGCGATGTCGCGCACCCAGCAATTTTTAGCGAGACGGAAGTTGATCAATTGGCGACGCACGGACTGCGCATAATCATCCGTAGTTCCCGCCAGCATCGGATTCGCCAAAGAAAGATTCTCGACACCACATTCTTCAATAAAACGCTTCCGCTTACGCATGGTCGCGCCATCGAGATATTGAATCGGATATCGAATCGGCACATCCACTTCGACTCGATGCGGTGTGGTGGAACGATCAATCGAACGAATGTTAAGCCAAAAGAATGGCAACCACTTACCGTTGTGCGGCTTCCAAGTGCCTGTCATGCCATGCGCCTCCACAAAGCGATCCGTGATCACCCAGCCCACATCAATATCATCGCCGACTTCGAAGCCACTGGCATCTTCAACCAGCAGCACTTGCGAGTAAGCTGCGACATCTGTCGTGAGCGCGGTTTCTTCGACCACCGCGTCGTCCCCAAGGAACTGTATATTTACAGTTTTACTGGACGAATAATCCGCAAACAATAAGCGCGTCTGGCCCACCCCTGCCCCTCGAATCACAATATGGCTGCGGTGAATGGTGAAATTCTTTTCGCAGCGATACAAGCCCTCCGGCAAATAAACCACACCGCCACCAGCTTCTTCCGCGGCTTCGATCGCCGCCTGAATGGCCACGCTGGCATCCGTCTCCCCACTCGCATCAGCGGCAAAGTCTTTAACCACATCAAAGATCGGTCCCGCGACCACTGGAATTTCCACGGCCCCCTGCTGATAGCCGGCATAGGAGAAATCATGCAAGAAACGCCCCTGACTATCGGACTGGCCAGGCTGCCAATCGACAGGAAAGAGTTCACTACGCCAAGTCTCCGCATGGGCACTGACGCAGATACAGACTGCCACAACGGCATGCCAAAGGGGCTTTAAAATACGGTTCTGAACTTTCATTTTATTGAGCAATGCAATCACGTGGAAGAATGAAGCGCACCTTTTGCGCCTCTAGAAATTCGATTATCTGCTTAAAGACTTCAAACTCAGCATCGTCCCACAACATCGGATGCCCTTGCAAGACCAACACGTTGCCTGGGGACTGAGACAAATACGCAGCTGTGAATTGCCCATAGTCCAACTGCCCGGTCTTAGGCTCCAGGTTCAATTTGTAGTTTCTTTTTAAAACATGCAGCGACAACTGCTCACGCCTTGCCCCATACAACCAAACTTTGAGCCCCGGCATCCGGGCCAAGACTTTCTCCGTGTCCGCATCGGTGCCGTTAAATGGCGCTCCGAAAGTAACAAAAGTCAGCCCCAGTTTCTCACGCCCTAACTCCTGCGAGCGTTGCATATGTTTAAACTGGTGCTCGTAACCCGAACCTTTGAATTCACGGATGCGAGTCTCCCCCTCATTCCACATTTTATGATCGTAGCCATGATTCCACAACTCCACCCGACCACTGGCCTCCCAGGCCTTTAAGCTCTCAAAATACTCAGGCGCCTCACCTTCCAGTGAATTACAGATCACCCCGGCTGAAAAAGGTATGCCACGCTGCCCTGCATAGTCATACACACGCTGCCAAGTCGCGGGGATGGCTCCTCGCTTTTGCTGCATATCATCCAATTTCAAAATGATAGAAACCTCAGACTGATTATCAGATGCGGGCGCAGCAAAAGCTTGGAACTGCACACATGCCAAGCAACATACACAAAGAGACAAAAATCTTTTTTTCATAATAGGGATATAGGACACATCCATGCGCTGAGTTGAAGGATGGAGCCAATGATATTGAATTCGATACGCCAAGCGCGGAATCGCATGTCGAAGATCGCAAACTAGCAGCGACAAAAGCATCGACAATAAGCGCGCGATCGAACACATGTTAGGACTCACCCTACCCCGATCAATAGATACCCTTAGTGAAGAAAAGAAGTTCAGACAAACGCCCAACCCAGGCGGATGTTGCGCGTGCAGCAGGCGTCAGTCGTCCCACCGTCAGCATGGCTCTAAAAGGCAGCTCAATCGTTTCTGAGGGCACCCGCGCCCATGTCAGAGAGATCGCTGCAAAAATTGGCTACGTACCGGACCCGATGCTCAGTGCTTTGGCCAAATATCGCAGCCCTGGTAAAGTCAAAAACTACCAAGGCACACTCGCCTGGATCAGCGCATCGCCTAAGGCCCACTCTTGGGATTTAATTACGCCCTACTATGAATATTATTTAGGGGCCTGCGAGCAAGCTGCCCGACTAGGTTATAAAATCGAATGTATCGACTTGCTGCAAGAGCAACTCAGCACACAACGCCTTAACAGCATTCTCGCAGCTCGAGGCATCAATGGCCTACTGGCCTGCCCGCCTCATACCTACGGCCAGCAGATCGACTTACCATGGGATGCTTACCACGTAGTTACCTTCGGCTACAGCATCCCCGAGCCCAATATCCATCGCGTCTCTTCGTCCCACTTCCGCGCCACTAAAATGGTGTTCGAAAAGCTCTGTGAGATGGGCTATCATCGCATCGGTTTCGTCTTTAGCGAACAGGTGAACATCAAAACTCAAGAACACTGCCTATCCGCCTATTTATGCGAGTGTCAAAAGACCGGCATGGAGCATCCGCCCCCCTTGGTGCAAGATCCCTTAGATGCGGAACATTTTATAGCCTGGCATACTCGCCATCAACCAGATGCTGTCATTGTCAGTTCACCGCTATGGGAGATGCTTCAAAGCACAGCGATCGATGTGCCACGGCAACTAGGAGTGGCCTCGCCGATGGTGCCCAAGCACAGCCCCGAACTGTGCGGCATCATTGAAAAATGCCAAGAAATTGGCTCGGCCGCAGTGGAAACCCTAGTCCACATGATTCAGCACGAGGACAAAGGCCTCCCTCAAACGCCCCGATTCATTCTACTTGAAGGCCAATGGAATTCAGGGCAAACCACCCGATCGCAATGACCTAACCTATGTTCGATCAAAAAGAGTATCGAAAACAGTCGAAGTGCGCACAATGGCGGGCACGACTATGCCTTCGCAGAAAAATAATAAGAGTTCCAAGCGTCCCACTCAACTGGACGTAGCCAAAGCCTCTGGCTTCAGTCGGCCGACCGTTTCACTCGCCCTCAAGGGCGATCCCATCGTGGCGAAAGCGACACGTGATAAAATTCGTCAGATCGCCGACTCCTTAGGCTATGTACCAGACCCCTTACTATCGGCGCTATCCAAATATCGCAAGCAACTAGGCACTCAAAGCTATCAAGGCACGCTCGCCTGGATCAGTTCCTCGCCACATGATTATAAGTGGAACGAGATCACGCCCTACCACGAATATTATTTAGGAGCATGTAAACAGGCCCGACGGCTCGGTTATACGATCGAAGAACTCGACCTGCAACAACAGCAACTCAGCCCACAACGCCTGGATGGCATTTTGAGCGCGCGCGGTATTAACGGTCTTCTACTCTGCCCTCCCGTCCATTCGGAAGAACAGTATGCGCTGCCATGGGATCGCTACAGTATCATTACTTTCGGCTACTCCGTGACATCACCCAATTTGCACCGCGTGTCCGCCTCCCATTACCGAGCGACGAAACGTGTATTTCAAGAGCTACGTGATTCGGGACATCAAAACATTGGCTTTATTTTTAATACCGAAGTCGCTCGCAAGACACAGGACCTATGCCAATCCGCTTACCTGTGCGAGGCCCGCAAATCGAATACCAAGTCCATTCCGCCCTTGATCCAAGATCATATCTCTGGCGCCGAGATCGCCGCTTGGTTTGAACGCCATCACCCCGATGCCGTAATCATTAGCGCCCCCAACTGGCCAGCCGTGCAAGCCAGCGGCATTCGCATTCCAGAGGAGCTATCGGTCGCGTGCCCGATGGCCCCCAAACATTCGCCTCAACTGAGTGGCATCTTGGAAAAAAGCCAACAAATCGGAGCCGCAGCCGTCGATACCGTGGTGCAAATGATCGAACATGACATACGCGGTATCCCCGAAGACCCGAAATACATTCTACTGGAAGGAGAGTGGAATACCGGCAGTAGCATTCGCATGCCCTAGCGATTTAGCTGCCTGAATGATCGCTGAGGCATCCGCTATGCTATAAAAGTATCGGTGCCAACACGCCGACTAAGACTAAGATCATGGCACCTCCGAGACGGGAGGATATTTGCATGAACGGCATCAGCTCCATCCGGCGTGCCGCGGAGAGCACTGCCACATCACCGGTGCCGCCCATATCGGCCATGCCCAGCCCCGAAGTTAGCGCGGACTCTACAAAGTAAAAACCGACCTTGGTGCCGATGTATCCAGATGCCAATACAATCGAAATCACAGAAGTCGCGACCAATATCACGAAGGTCGGCGACATTGTCTGGAGCACTTCATTTAGATCGGTGTAGGCAATCCCGATGCCCACCAAAAGTGCAGGCGTAAAATTCTTCACCACGAATTGATACCATGCATGGCAGGCCTCTTGGACCGTGACTGGCACAAAGTTGCTCAATTTCAACACAGCGACTAGCATGATCATCAGCGCATAGGCATGCACGCCGGGAATCCAGTGCTCTAGAATTTGCCCTGCGACGTAAAAAACGCAGGCAAAAAACAGTCCGACACCCAGTGAATCGATCGGATAAGTGTGCGACGGCTTCTCCTCGATCTCGAAGCCCTGCATCAGCACGCCATTACCAGTCAGCTTAGGAAAACGTTGCCCCAATTTATCCAAAAATCCTGCCGTCACAATCGCAAAGACATTCCCCAAGGCCAGAGCGGGCACAAAACGAGACAAAGCAGTCCCCGCATCCATTTCTACATGGATCGAGCTGACGATCTCAGACATCGGCACGGCCCCCGCTCCCATGCCTCCACCGATAATCGGGAAGCAGACAAACATCAAAGTCTCTTTCCAACCGTAGAGCAGCAACAAGCCCAGTAATGACGTCGCACACATGGCGCAAAGAACCCCACCCACCAGAGGAAAAATATACCGCACGCCTGCACGCCTCAATAACACCGGGTCCATGCCTAAGATGGAGCCCGAAATTAAGCCAGCGATGTAAAAGTTCAAAAAGCCCCCACCTCGCATAAAGTTACTGACATTTTGTTCGATCGAATCTGGCAAAATTGAAAAGTAGACCGAAGCCGCGGCTCCAAAAATACATAAAAGCGGCGCCCCGCCTAAATAGTCCTTCAGGATCGGGCAGTGATCACCGACATAGGCCAACAAAGCCCCCAATGCCATCAAAAAGGCGAACGCACCAATCAAACCATTGGGCATCAATTCTAAGTAGGCAGCCAACACAAGAGTGAATGCCGCTAGGCAATAAGGGAGCAAGGGGATACCAGAAATTTGGATCGTTTTCATCGTAATAGAGGGCAATGCGGGGAGTGGTATGCATGCAGGCCCAAATTTTCGGGTAGCTCGAGGCCTGCAAATGGTAGTGTGCGCATCACTGCCTGTTAAAGATAAAATTGACCAATTCTTTTACTCTAACATGCGTTCGATCCCGCAGGCTTTGCTTCGATTCGCCGACGCTCTAAAGTGCGTTTTTCTCACTATAACAAACCCATACTAACTAATAGAAAAATGAAAGCTACCGCCCCACTCCTCACACTACTACCTCTCAGCGCGATCTTAGCCAGCTCGGCCTTCGCCAGTACGACTTACAACATTGATTTCAATGATACAGATAGTAGCGGCTCTTCCACTGAAACCTGGAATACCTACAACGAACATACAGACCTCGTATCCGGCACAACTCTAGTCGATTCCCAGAATAACAGTAGCAGTGTTTTCATCACCGCCACGGGTGATATTTTAACCTCATCTGGCAACAATCTGTCCAATCCAGCGACTCGTCCCGCTTGGCTGCCCGAATTTGCCGCAGATGATTTTTTCTGGACCGGCAATGACACAGGCAACAATGAACTCAGCTTCACCACTAGCTTCGGCGGTCTAACAACAGGCAATACATTGAGCTTGGACCTCTTTGCCGCCCGCGAGTCCAGCCTCGTATTGGAAGCCAACTATGAATACTCGCTCGACGGTGGCAGCACTTGGTCAGGCTTCACAGTGCTCGAAAGCGACGGCAGTGCCGCGACCACTGATGGCTGGAACAGCAACGACACACAAAGCCAACTTTTTAATCTAGATGAAAATGGTGGTTATGAAGATGGTCGCTATCTCAGTATATCAAATATCGTCCTGACAGGCAGCACATTTGACGTAAAAGTCACTGTGCCCGGCGCAGCGAACTACGCTGGCATCAATGCCATGAAGCTCACCATCATTCCTGAGCCAGGTAGCTACGCGCTTATGCTTGGTCTCTTGGCATTAGGCGCACAGGCCCTACGCCGTCGCCGCGTTTAAGTTTTTCCTCCGATCATTCAGAAAGCCGTTCTTCTCAGGAAGGCGGCTTTCTTCGTTTTTAATCATAGGCCACAAGCAATTCCATCGCTCCCCGACACCATGCACTCAGTCAAAAAACTGTTCTACCTACCACTACTGACACTCTTTACTTTTAGCATACACGCTCAGTATAAGGTTCTCTTCATTGGCAATAGCTACACCTTCGGACGCAACCATAACGAGACAGTCGAAGAGAGTGTACCCGAGATCTTTCAGGCGCTCGCAACTGCAGCTGGACAACTGACTCCCACAGTTTCCATGCGCGCGGTTTCCGGCCAGGACTTCGAATATCACTATAAAAATAGTCAGACGCAAATCGCCGCGGAAGCATGGACCCACGTGATCCTACAAAACCAGTCCACACAGGCCACCCATATTGGTGATATCAGCGCTCACATGGAATACGGTGAACGCCTCTACCAAAGCATCCTTACAAATAATCCCGACACTCAGGTGCTGCTGTATCTGACATGGGCGCGCCAAGCGTCTCACTCCATCATCACAGGAAACTCCACCAGCAGCACATTTGCCACCACCGATGAAATGCTGCAGGAACTAGTCAGCAACTACAGTGCACTGGCCGAAGCCATCAACCTCAATTTTCCACAGGCCACGCCCGTGCAGGTCAATCCTGTCGGCATCGCCTTTCAATCTGCCGGTGGAAACCTAGCAGCCAGTGATCCTGATTACCTCGACCTCTTCTCCGATGGCAGTCACGCCAATGACCTCGGCTATTATTTGTCCGCCTGTGTCCACTACAGTTGCATCTATCAATCCAGCCCGCAGGGTCTATTCGAAAGCCCCGAGCTGAGCGCGCTAGGGCTTTCCATCAGCCCGGAGCAAGCAAGCTTCTTGGAAACCATTGCCTGGCAAACAGTCGCCCCCGCGGCGACACCCGACACGGAATCACCTGAACTATACGCAGTGAGCTTCTCCTCGGCTCAAAGTTTGGACCTAAGCTTCAGCGAGGCGCTCGACCCCAGCACTGCACTGGACCTCAACAATTATACCTTGATCAACCGTGGGCAACGCATCCCCATCGATTCGGTCGAACTCTCTAGTAGCGGACAAAGTCTGCGTCTAAACTTCGACACCGAGGTAGTTGGAAATTATGCCTTGGTGGTGAATGACACGCTGACCGACCTCGCCGGTAATCCGATGCTCAAAAATACTGTGTATACCGGCCAGCGTTCCGCGAGCTCCATCCTGATCGATTTCGGCGGAAGCTACAGCGTCAGTGGCCTTAGCGAGACATGGAATCAAGCGTCTGCAATCAATGACTCCATTCGCACACAAGTCGATGCCGGCAGTCCCTACGTCTTTAAGAGCGACCTACTCAACGCCGCAGGGCAATCTACTGGAATTTCACTCAGCATGAGCGATAACATGCTCTCCACCAACTCAGCGGGCACTGCTAGCGGCCCCTACCCTTCCGGAGCGACCCGCGACTCTTTCTTCGGATTAACTGGCAACTTTGGCAGTTATACAGAAGACGGGCAAGGCGTCTTCGAATTCAACAATTGCAATCCAGAGCAGGCCTATAACTTTAGGATATACACCTCGCGCATTGGAGGTTCCGAGAACCGCGAGACTCGCTATACATTGACTGGCCAGAACAGCGCTACCGGCGATCTACAGGTCAGTCAAAATGTGAGCGAGATTCTGGACTTAGGGCCCATCTATCCGAGCGCCACTGGCCGCATCACACTCACAGTGTCCGCCGGGCCAAACAACGATCATTCCAGCAAGTTCTACTACCTAGGCTTGATTGAAATACTCACAGACACAACCAGCCCCCAAAGCCTCTACCCGCCCGTGGCCAGCAGCGCAGGCACCTTCCTGGACTGGACCGTCGAAGGCAGCCTTGAATACTGCGATACGCTGACAGTCGATTGGACTCCCATAGTCCCGACACCTACAGCTCCTTATTTCGATACCGAAGAGCGCGAACAACGTTTTTATCGGCTTAACATTTCTCAATAATTCATATATCCACACAAAGCTATATTATGTTATCATCAAACCACAGATTCACTAATAAACCCATGCGTCGCCTCCGCTGCCTCATCGCAAGCTCCGCGCTGGTCTGCATCACTACCTGGGCACAGGCTGAAAATAAAGTGCTCTTCATAGGCAACAGTTACACTTTCGGCGCTGGCGGTACACAGAGTGTACCAGACATCTTCGACGCGCTCGCGAATGCAGGCGGACAAGAAGATCCGACGACTGTCATGCGCGCCGTCGGCGGCAAGGATTACAAGTTCCACTATGAAAACAGCTCCGAGTTCATTCAACAAGAAGCTTGGACACATGTGATATTACAGAACTACTCCACCCAGCCCACTCACATTAAAAACACGCAAGATCACTTCGACTACGGAACACGACTCTACCAGGCAATCGTCGCGAACAATGCGGATACTCAAGTCATGCTTTACATGACGTGGGCACGCGCCGAAGCGCACTCGCTGATCTCAGGCAAGTCCACTCCTAAGTCTTTTGCCAGCACGAACGAAATGCTAGAAGAACTGCGCAGTAATTACTACGCCTTGGCCGAGCAACTCAGTAAAGCCAATCCAGACAAGCTGCCAACTGTGGTCAACCCGGTCGGCTTAGCATGGAAGGCTGCAGGCGGCAACCTTCCTGCCGATGCGGAGCGCTTTATTGACTTGTTTGATAAAGACAAGCATCACGGCAACGATCGCGGCTATTACCTGTCTGCATGTGTCCACTACGCCTGCATTTATCAGGCCAGCCCTGAAGGTCTTTTCACTCAGCCAGAAGTCCGCGCATTGGAGCTCAAGATCAGTGCCGAGGAAGCAGCTTTACTCGAAAAAGCTGCTTGGGAAACCGTATCAAAACAAAACTAAGATTAATGCAAGAGCACGCGCGCTTGGTAGCGCGCGGAGCCTTGCTTCTTCGGTGGCAACACCAAACACAGCACCCGACTGCCGGGGCTGATGCTGAGGCCAGCGGCGTAGATTAGCTCATAGTCGCCCGCTTCCTCAACGCCCACAGCCAGCGGCATGCCTGGGTTCGCTTCGCTTTTGTCTTCCTCATACGCTTCATCTTCGATCACCTTATCTATCCTATGATAATCAAGTGTCGAAATAGGCTGGGAGAGCTGCAGTGGATTGAGTCGGAACTTACGTGTACCGGCCAATGTATAAATGCTTTTGTCCAAGCCGTTGATCACCTTCAAGCTGTCTACTGGAAAAGTCTCCAGTTCATCGTCGATACTCAACACAGTTGGCTGGGATTCCCCGTCGACCATCACCACAGCGAATAGGGCTAGTTGGCTATCGCCTGGCCAAGGCAACAAAAGCACGGGCTGATAAATCGTCTCTCCTTCTTCATTCAGCATGGGTTTGACTAGGCTCAGGTCGCCACTGGCTGGTGCAGAATACTCAGGGGAACGCCGCTGCCGGCCCCATTTTAATTGTTGAAAATCGCCCTCCTCGTCTAGGTAGCCTAGCTCACGTAACTCTTTGCCGCCATAAGGCGCCACGACCGTGAAGCGCCGCTCCGCGCCATACAATGCAAGCGCACTTAACAGGATCAGCAGGCTGGATATCAAAAATTTATTCATATTTATACTTCGTCGGGGCTTAGAAAACGAACAGACAGAATCTTTAGTCGGCGACCGAGTGGATACTTTTCGGTGTCAATGGAATAAGGGTCGATAGCCAGATCCATCTCACCAGTGACTGGTTCCGTCAACGCAGGCGTGCGTTGCACCAAGGCTTCACACCAAGCCGCAGAGACCACCTCACCGGTCACAGGATGCGTCACGTCGCCATATGCGCGCACTCGAAAAGTGTCCGAGCGTGGCGTGATCATCGGTGCGATCGTCTTCATCACATCGGCTTGAGTTAAGTATGCGGGTGAATGTTTAATAAGGCCCAGGTTTTCAGCGCCCTCATTGATCGCGACCAGCTCAATCGCATCTTCTATGATGCCTGAATTGACGAACTCGCTCAGATTATCGAAAGGATAGCCTCGCAGTAAAAGACCATCCACCACCGCATCTGCCAGCGCATCAACTTGATCACTGGTCAGGCTCACACCACTGCGTGAGAAGGCGTTGTTCGTAGCCACGCTCTCATCGGGAAGCGTATCTGCAGCTTGCCCATGCATACTGTGTCTGAAAAAGGCATGCTTGAGCTCACGTGGGCCGCTGCCATCTTCAGGAGTCCACTCCTTAATATTGATACCGCTTAACATCGCCCGCCAGGCACCACGCGACACAGAGTTAATATTAAATGCCCCCCGCAACATCATGTATTTAGCCGCGTGATACACATCAAACATGATATCGACATCCAGACCCGCGGAGGCATAAGCCTCCCCGATTTCGATCTCATCCTGACCGCTCAGAAAATACTCCATATATCGGTTGGGCAATATTGGCAATGAATCGAGAGTCCATTCATGCCAACGAGGCAGCGAAGAAAAAAAGTATTTGTCGAAGTATTCATTGGCTTCGCTGCCCCAGGAATTCCCCAGCATTTGCGGACCTGTGCCGATCATATGGGTCAGAGCGCCTACTGAAACAGGCTCCTGCGTGGGTAAATCATACAATGCGTAGTGCTGTTGCGTATTAAAACTATCCGCCCCACTCAAATTAATGGATCCTAAATTGTCTGCGGGCTCATCCGACCAATATTCGAAGTCGGCATCTGCATAATCAACTTCACTCATATCCATTAGCCGAGGATCGGCGGAATTCTCTAAGCTCCCATCGATCCAACGCTCCATCTCGTCGTCCATTTCAAAGGCATAACCAAAAAGCCAACCACTGCTGCTGAGTGTGGGCGTATCATTCGTGACCTCAGCCGAGATATATTCAATTTGCGGACTGTATTCAGCAATCGTGTCGTAGGTCCACAATCTCACCTTAAAGCGATTCCCCTTTGCCTCGCTTATTTCAGGCAGACGCACCGTAATCGACACCTCACCCAGCTCAGGATCGGGCACGTCAATCTCATTGCCATTCGCATCCAAAACATACTCAGAACGCGCAGCAGCATCCGATGAAAGCACTAGACTGGATTTTTTACGACCACTGCCTTTAAACCATTTAATTTCGCCGGCGGCCCATTCCGTGCCGATCGGAATATGAGGTCCCCGCCCCCGCTCATCACCATAGGGATCCTTAAAGTAATCATCCGCCTGTACCACATAGGTATCCCCATTCACAATGACCTCAAAATCAGGCATATCATCAAGGTTCACAAACAATTTGTGAGAAGCTCGGATCGGCACTGCATAGGGGTTCCAAAGTTCGATCTGCAACTCTTGTTTAATTGTCAGCTTTCCTTGTTCGTCACGATAGCAATTAAAACGAACCAAAAACTCGGTCATCACTGGCCCAATAGAAAAGTGGGGAAAGACATCGCTGTAGGCCGCAGCGTCATAGACGTGAAAACTATATCCCTGCCCACCGCTATCCAATTCAATCGGGCGGGTGCGATTAAAGCGTCTAGCGCTGCCCTCTGTTTGTGGTGAATCCGATAAATCACGGCGCAAGGCACCATCCTCAGCGGTGTGATCGATGAGAACTGCACGGCTCAACGGTGTCAGCGCATGAAAGTGCTCTTTCCAGGCATCCGTATCCAAACTGCCGGACAGTAAAGCACTCATCGATAAGCTGGAAAGTAAATCGAGTTTTTGCGAACCTACTAAGTTCGCAAAATCCAGACCTAAAGTTTTCCAGAAATTGGGAAAGCTCGGTGCCATCTGCCTGAGTTCCTCGCGATACTCGACATCCGCCCAATTGTGCCCATCGCCGGGTGGATTACTGAGCATGTCCTCTTGCCGTGTGTTATCATAGTCCAATAGATCGGTCTCATCATTAATGGCCATGCTCACCTTCACCCCTTCATCGCCGACCCAATACGCATAATGCCCCGATGGCTCATCCGCCGAAAGTGCCTGCTTCGGCAACTTGATTCGCTCTGCAGCCGTAGCGACAGAGCCATAGTCGACTAAAAAGATTTCATCTGTATTCGCTGCAGTATCCGGCGCCGACAAATCGGAAGGTGCGAGCGCCAGCGGCGCTTCCAAAGTATTGCCACTAATTAACCAAGTATATGCATCGGTCGCATCTTCTAGCCAAACCCCAGTAATGTGGCCTTGACTCGCTTCGCCTGTCAGAGCCGAGGTCGCGGTGAATCGCTGATCAGGTCCAATGCTTTCCTGCAAGCGTGCGACTGCGATATAAAGCCCCAACATCGCATTCTCGCGAGCTCGGTCCCCATCACGATAAATTCTAGAACTCTCGATCTCTACTTTAGTCAAGGAGATCATGCTCAGGATCAATAACAACACCATCGACATCAAAGATAACGATACGATCAATGCAAAACCGGACCGTCGGGAAACCAAACCTAGAGGGGACAACTTTACTGGGGCATTATCGAACATAACTCATAGATAGTCGGCCCCCAAATACCTGCCAGCTCAGGCGTCTCTAACTCAGGTTAGAATGAACGGGTTCTTTACCGGCAAGAATCAAAACAAATAGCTGAAATTCGATTGCAGTCGAGCCTATCAAGAGCTTGATTCACATACTGAACATGGCCCCTAAGAAATCAAACCATACTAAGCGTCCAACGCAAAAAGACGTTGCCAAAAAATCAGGCTTCAGCCGCCCCACGGTTTCCTTGGCCCTAAAAGGAGATCCCAGTGTATCCCAAGAAACCCGTAATATAATAAGAGCCGCGGCGGATGCCATCGGCTATGTGCCGGACCCGATGCTCACTGCGCTCTCACGCTATCGCAATAATCAACAAACCCGCAGCTACCACGGCACTTTAGCTTGGATTGGCTTTTCCACGCAAAGAAACCAATGGGACCACATCACCCCCTATCGCCATTATCATAAAGGCGCCGTCGAACGCGCCAAAAAGCTCGGCTACAATGTCGAGGTGTTCGATGTCACACAGGATGGGCTGAACTCAAATCGCCTCGATAGTATTCTAAAAGCACGCGGCATTCATGGGCTCTTGATTTGCCCGCCAGTCGATTCGGAGCACAAAGTTGTCTTACCTTGGGACAACTATAGCTTAGTCACTTTCGGCTACACCATCAGCGAGCCGCGATTACACCGCGTCACCTCTTCCCACTTTCAATCCACCTTGGAAGTATTCAAGCGCCTGCATGAACGTGGCTACCAGCGCATTGGTTTTATTTTTAATCAGCAGGTCAACATCAAGACACAGCAGAATTCCTTGGCGGCCTATCTCAGCGAGTGCCAACGAGTTGACCAAACTGCCTTACCACCACTCATCGAACCTTCCATCACTCCAGCAATGATTGAGACCTGGTATGACAAATATAAGCCCGACGCCGTGATTTTGAGTTCGCCTGACTGGATACAAATGAAAGAGACCAAGATCAAGGTACCCGAAGAGCTCGGCGCCGCTTGTCCGATGGCGCCGCTGAGCCCCTCTCGCCTGAGTGGTATCGTCGAGCAATCCTTCGAGATCGGCGTCGCAGCGGTCGACTCTTTGGTGCACATGATCGAGCATCAAAACACAGGTATTCCAACCCACCCTCGTTTCACCCTACTAGAAGGCCAGTGGAAAGAGGGCAGCACCCTAAAACCACTCTAAAATAATCGTAACGATCACTCCGAATTCCGCGCCCGAAATTCACGCGGATAAACGCCCCGCCTTTTCAGAAACCAATGCGAAAAACTGGAAGCAGTTTTGAACCCCACACGAAAGGCGATCTCTTTGACCGCCAGCTTGGAATCCTTTAAATCGCGCACCGCGGCCATCGTGCGACGTTCTTCCCAATAGGCTTTCAAACTTAAACCATAGGCCTCACGAAACAAACGATCGGCATGACTCAAACTAAGGTTAATTGCAGCAGCCACTCGCTCCATCGGTAAAGGCTTGGAGAGCGGCTGACTCTCTAGAAAGACTTGAGCTTGCAACATCCGCTCATCCGTCAGCGAAAAGAGTTTTTCTGGCACACCCAAATGCCGCATCGCATCCAAATAAACCAAGACCCAGTCTTCAAAGTATCGCTGCAAATTGAAATAAGTGGTGGCGTCGAGCACCTGCGTTTTCAGATCCACCGAAGCACGTGGTAGCACCTGCTCCACCTTACGTAAAAGTCGACGCGCCTGCCGCTCCAATTGCGGCAAATCTTCGGCAGGCAGCACCCGAGCATCCGGCAACTCAAACAACCCGCGCCCATCAGGCCAACGCAGCCAGAAACCGATCGAAAGAATGTTGGCATCTTTTGAGAATTCACGCGTGTCCTTCGCGAAAGGTGGAAAGATCCAAGAGCCCGCCCCTGCCACAACTTCTCGCCCCTCGCCTTTAACCCGCAAGCTTCCAGCAGTCAGCAACCATGCAGAAAGCCGCCACGGATTAAAGGTACCTTGATCCCCCAACGGAGTCCCTTCGTAAATCCAAAGCAGCCGTGAATCCAAGTTGCCCCACTCTGCATAGCGCAATCCGGCGAGGTTAAAATGAGAATCGAATGGGCACACACGAAGATACTCAAATCTATTACTTTAAATAGCAAGTTTGAACATCTTTTAAGTAAGCATGCACATCCATCAGACCTCGCGAAACAGCGAACTATTTGGAAATATACGCCTCCTATTATGACTTCCCCCAAACATTACGACCTCGTCATCTATGGTGGCACCTCGGCAGCGGTCACCGCAGCTGTTCAAGCGAAACGCTCCGGCAAGACGGTGACAATAGTCTGCCCGGAGACACACCTCGGCGGTCTCAGCAGTGGTGGCCTCGGCTACTCCGACACCGGCGAGAAGGAGGTCATCGGCGGCCTGTCGCGTGAGTTCTATCATCGAGTGTGGCAACACTATGATAGCCAAGAAGCATGGCAGTGGGAAGAGAAGGAAGCTTATGGTAACGTCGGCCAATCCACTCCCGCGATTGACCCGGAAAAGAAAACCATGTGGATCTTCGAGCCGCATGTGGCCGAGCAGGTCTTTGAGGAATGGATCGCTGAATACGAGATTCCCGTGCATCGAGATGAGTGGCTCGATCGCGAAGACGGGGTCGTGAAAGAAGGTAGAAAAATCGTATCCATCCGCACGCTTTCGGGACAAGTTTACCATGGACGCATGTTTATCGATGCCAGCTACGAGGGCGACCTGATGGCCAGCGCGGGAGTGGATTACCATGTCGGCCGCGAATCCAACGCAACTTATGGCGAGACCTGGAACGGTGTGCAAACCGGGGTGCTGCACCACAATCATCACTTCGGTGTGCTGGATCAAGCCGTGAGCCCCTACCGCATTCCCGACGATCCGAGCAGCGGGCTGTTACCCTTGATCCACAACGAAGCGCCCGGCGAATTCGGTGCCGCCGACCATCGGATTCAGGCATATTGCTACCGCATGTGCATGAGTTGCCACCCAGACAACCGAGTGCCCTTCCCAAAACCGGATGACTACAATCCGGATACCTATGCTTTGCTGGCACGAATTTTCCAAGCTGGATGGACGGCAATCTTTAATAAATTCGACCCCATCCCAAATCTAAAAACCGACACCAATAACCACGGCCCGTTCAGCAGCGACTACATCGGCATGAACTACGACTACCCGGATGGCAGCTATGCGACTCGGCAAGCTATCATCGAGGCACACACCAAGTATCAACAAGGCTTACTCTATTTCCTATCCAACGATTCACAAGTGCCCGAAGCCATCCGCCAGCAAATGCAAGAATATGGCCTCGCAGCCGACGAGTTTGTGGATAACGGCAACTGGCCCCACCAACTCTACATCCGCGAAGCCCGCCGCATGATCGGTGAGTTCGTAACCACCGAGAACGAACTCCTCAAACGCCGGACGACTCCCCAATCCATCGGTATGGGATCCTACCCGCTCGACTCGCACAACACCCAGCGCTACATCACAGCCGAAGGTCACGTGCAAAATGAAGGCGACATCGGCATCTATATGAACGGCCCTTATCAAATTCCATATGGCTCATTGGTGCCTAAGCGTGCTCAATGTTGTAACTTGGTCGTGCCCGTCTGCGTCTCCAGTTCTCACATTGCCTTTGGCTCGATACGCATGGAGCCGGTCTTTATGATCCTCGGCCAATCCGCAGCTACCGCCGCAGCGCTCGCCATGGATCACGAAATTTGCGTGCAAGACGTGCCTTACGATCAATTGAGCCAACAGCTACTGGATCAAGGACAAGTGCTCGAATTCGAAACGCCTGCCTGCGATGAGGCCTTGCAGACATTCTAGAGATACAGCGGATTTAGATTCTTCTTATAAACTTCACTCTGGTGACGTTTTTCCACATGCCCGTCCAAGAAGAAAAACTTGGCTTCGTCTTCCATCCAGCGAATGTCGCCACCGACATTTTGCCCTGGGTCGATTGGATCGTTGGCTTTGTCGGGGTTTACATTGCCCTTATAAACCCCGGACCAGCCAAAGGATTCTCCATGCAAGAGATCCCCCCATACACCGCTGGTAGGGCTGCTGACACCTCCATCTGCGAGAAGAATTTGACGATCGGGGTGCTGATGCTTCAATATACGATTATAAGTCCACAAAGCTTCAGGTGCATCTCCAGCTCCAGGCTCCGATGCAGTCCCATCGTCTCCATAACCTCGTATAATCGGACCCAAGGGCGCGAAATGCCATTTGGATGTATTCTCTTCACTGATCACACCACGCGCGATCGCAGCTGGGTCTTTAAAAGTCTCGGACCAATTACTCGGGTAGTCCTCAGGCTGCTCATTGATCAAAACCGCATTCACACGCCGATCCCAAAGATCTTTTTTATCGTCACCGTAAACTGAAGGTAAAATGCCGCCGTCCTCTTGAGCGACCATCAAGTAACTCATACCAACCTGGCGGATGTTACTTAAACCTTGAGTTTCCAATGCGTTCATGCGCACCGTACCAATCGCGGGAATCAATATAGCGGCCAGCACTGCAATGACGGCAATCACAGTTAAAAGCTCAATTAGAGTGAAAGCTGAATGGGTATTCTTTTTCATGGGTGGGGTCTTCGGGGATGACGATTAGGCAGGGGAATCTGTAGCCTAAAAGCAAATAGAATCAAAAAAGCATCCACACTCAAGCGCTCAAGAATCCGACACATGTTAGAAAGAACTCGCCAGTTCTAACACGTGTAGGAAAGCAAGGCCATTGCCTGTAAGTCCTCTGGCACGGTTTATTATCAACAACCTTAGCTGCTCTAAGGAAGAATATAACCATTCCCCTTCTATGATGAGAACACTCCCCACCTCTCGCCCTCAAGCATTCTGGCGCAAGTCAATATGGATGCTCCTCAGTTGCCTACTCGGCTGCCTGCAAGCACACGCGACCTTACTTCCGGTCGAACGCATCGCTCCCTGGCAAGATGCGGGTATCGCCGGCGGCATCCCCAACTATAGTGTGGGCGTTGATATCACCAACTACGGCGCCGTAGGCGACGGAGTGACCGACGACACGCAAGCGTTAAAAGATGCGATTGCTGCCTGCCCCGCAGGCACAGCCGTCTACATTCCCGACGGCAGCTACCTACTTAGCAGCACCATCTTCATTGATAAAAGCATTGTTCTACGTGGTGAAAGTCGACTCGGCACAATACTTAAAATGAATCACTCCGACGACGGGATTACCGTTCGCAACTACAGTAATTCGTCCGGTGAGATCGCGCTAACCGGTGGACTCTCCGAAGGCAGCACCGTCGTCACACTGGTCAGCACTCCTTCAAGCAGCTCATTTACACCGGGAAACATCTTAGAGATCAAACAAGACAACGACCTAAATGTGTATCAGCCGGGCTACAAAGGCTATGAGAGCTGGACCGACCGTCAAACAGCCATGATGAACGAAGTCGTGAGCGTGAGCGGCAATCAAGTGACTCTCAAGCACCCTCTGCTCATGGAGTTTGCTACCAGCTTCAATCCCACGATTCGCGCACAAGATCGCGTGTATCAAGCGGGCATCGAGAACTTAAAGATCGATCGCATTTTAGATGCAAGTTCAGGCGGCCACAACATCTACTTCTACGCGGCCGTGCAGTGCTGGGTAAAAGACATCTGGTCCGAAAAGACCTACGGGCACCACATCCAAGTCACCCGCAGCTTACAGTGTGAAATTCGCGGCAATGTAATACATGACAGCTGGCTCGACGCCGGTGGACAAGGCTATGGCATCGCCACCCAAGACCGCGCCACGCTAAACTTGGTGATCGACAATACCTGCAGTGGTCTGCGCCACTCCTATGTCGCGCAAGCCGGCGCTGCGGGCAACGTGTTTGCTTACAATTTTTCCCGTGATCCTTATAGCAGCCTCTGCGACCACTGCATCTTCGCCGACCTCTCGGCACATGGTTCGATGGCCAACCACACGCTGTATGAAGGTAATAAAGTGGTGCAAATCTTTCTGGATGACGTCCACGGCTCCAACCCATGGAACACAGTCTTTCGTAATTACGCGACCAAACCGGACCCCGGCTATCCTGGCATCCACCTCGAAAAAACCAGCCAATGGTGCAGCCTGATCGGCAATGTCAGCGGCAATATGGCCTCCACTGGACAAGCAATCAAAGTCGCAACAGAAGTCGAAGCGACCACAATTGTAACGGGCAATCTAAACGGCATCACCGGCGTGACTGAGTGGGATAGCAATGGCGAAGTCACACTCCCCGACTCTTTGTTCCTCTCCGCCAAGCCTGCATTTTTCGGTTCTAAGCCTTGGCCAATGTTTGGCCCTGAAATGGGCGTCGTCGACACCCTCCCCGCCGAAGATCGCTGGTATGCACTCACCGGCACCGCAGCGCCCGCAGAAGCCCCAGTCGCCACCACCCCCATCGGCTTCATCGAAGCACAGCTCTCGCCGGTAGCTTACTACAATTGCCAAGACGATGGCAGCCCACTCTTGAGTGATTTGAGCGGCAACTTCCTAAACGGCGACCTCAATGGCCCCACTTTTAGCGCCAATAGTAGCCATGACGGCAGCGACGCGCTCAGCTTCGATGGCAGCAATGATGAAGTGGTGGTCGGTGATCAACCGATCTTAGATTTTGACAACGCCTTAACGATCGCCGCTTGGGTGCGCACCAACGACGCGAGCTCACACCAGTGCATCGTCAGTAAAAACAACGCCTACTACATATACCTCTACGGCACTGGCAGCGGTGCCCGCCTGCGCGTTGGGCTCAGTATCGCTGGTAGCTGGCAGACCCTCACCACCTCAACTGCCAACACTGTGCAGAGTCACACTTGGACGCATGTAACTGCCACCTACGACGGCAGCTACATCCGCGTTTACCTCGACGGTGTGGAAATCGGCAACAAAGCCGCCAGCGGCAGCATCTCCAGCAACAGTAAAGACCTCGAAATCGGCACCCTCTGGAATGGCTACCGTTGGGATGGGGAACTCGATGACATCACCCTCTTCGACAGCGCACTGGATGCAAGCGACATCAACTTACTCTACACTGGTGACTGGCTCAACCCCTTGGTGCCGGCCGCAGTGGCCGACTACCGATTTGAAGCAGGCAGTGGCTCCACTGCAATCGACAGCAAGAACGGCCTAAATGGCAGCATCACCGGCGCTAGCTTCAGTAGCGATGCCGCGGAAGGCAGCTACTCCTTAAGCTTCGACGGCAGTGGCGATGAAGTCGTGATCGCCGATGCCAACTCGCTCGACATCAACAACAGCCTGACACTGGCCGCTTGGGTCAAGACCAACGACACCAGCTCCCACCAGTGTATCATTGGTAAGAACGCGGCCTACTACCTCTATCTCTATTCCGGCAGCTATGGCTCACGCATCCGCACAGGCTTGCGCATTGATGGCGCCTGGGTCACCAGTACTTCGCCCAATCAATCCACGAAATCGATCCCCGCCAATACTTGGGCGCACGTCGCGATGACCTACGATGGGAATGAAATCCTCACTTACCTAGATGGAGTCGAGATCAACTCGTTCTCACAGCAAGGCAGCATCGGCAGCTCCAATAAAGATGTCGAGCTCGGCACTATCTGGGGCGGCTTCCATTTTAATGGCTTATTGGATGTCGTACAAATTTATGACCTGGCCCTCTTTCCCGACGAGATTGTGGCACTTGCTCAATAAGCAGTCCCTAGCGCTAACATGTGTTAGAACCAACTACGATTGTCGTCAGAAGCAGAAATACGCATTCTTAAGGCTATTCCCACACAAGCGAACAAGCTATGTGCCGATCCCCACTTCAAAATAAAAAAAAATCGATGTCCCCACTCATCCACTCAACTCGCGCGCTCAGCGCCCTACTTATCGGCCTCTCCACTCTGGGCACCGTCGCCCACGCTGGTGTCGCTGTCGAATTTGATTCGAACAACGACTACGTCAGCTACGACTACGACTTCGAACGCAGCGCACAGACGCTATCGTCGAGTCCCTACTCTGCGATCTGCCCCTTCGATGCGCACACACCACTGCTACAAAATTCAGACTATTACCAAGGTCCCAGCCTATATGGCGCCTATCAGATCTCCAGTAGCATCACAGAAGGCCCCTTCTCGCGGCAACAAATCCGCAATCACAAGGGCAAGGCCGATGCGATCACGCTTCAATCCTACAGCGGCCAAAGCTGGGACGGCAGCGAAATCTCACTGTCGGCTCTCTTTCTGTTCAAACAAGCAGACTTCCTGCCAGACTTTCAACAAGGAGACTTCCAACTGGAGTCCTTCAATTGCCAATGGTCCACCTATTTCAAAGGCACGTCTCGCGATGTGACAGGCCGCTACCTGGTGCAGATTGGGGACGCGTATTACCTTTCCAATTACACATTCAATATGACCAACCGCGGCTCCAATCTGCTCTCAGCCGGCATGCTTGGCTCCGTAAAGTGGGCCGCTTACAATCCAATCGCTAAACTTAATTTCGATCAGGAGCAGGCCCAGTTCACTGAACTGGAACTTAGCGCAGTCACTGCAGTCGGCATCTATTTAGAAGATGACTATTGGGTCAGCGATGGCTCCGTATCTTCACCTTACCTAGTCAGCATCTATGGATTCAAGGCGTCCGGTACAGTTAAGCCGTAAGCGCCTAAGTTGAACACTGTTTATCGACTATGTTTTATCGTCCACAGAGTGCATATTTCCTGCGCAGTGATGCTTTGGAAAAAATATATTCCAAGTCTGAACAAGCGCGCATCGGGGAATTAACACAGGTCTACCCCACCCAACTGACGCTCGACAACTGGCGTGATCATAGAGAATCGCTCAGCCAGGTTGAGTATCTGCTCTCGGGCTGGGGCATGGCGGTCATGGATACAGAGCTACTCGATGCATTGCCCAATCTAAAATATGTATTCTACGGAGCAGGATCGATTCGTGAGTTTTACACAGAGTTGGCACAAGAGCGTGAGATTGGTATTTCCTCTGCTTGGCGTGCCAACGCAATTCCTACCGCCGAATTTGCATTGGCCACCATCATACTCAGTCTCAAACAGTTTTGGCGTGTTCAGCGCAAAGCCAAGCAAGATCGCAAATGGCAAAAGCCACTTCACGCCGCCGGCACTTATCAATCCACAGTCGGCATCGTTTCTCTGGGAGCCATCGGCCGAAAAGTAGCCCAACGCCTCAGTCAAGAGCATGAACTCAACTTACTCGCATACGACCCTTACGTATCAGTAGCAGACAGTTCCATCGACGGGCTGCGGATGGTCTCGCTGGAAGAATTGATGGCCAGCTCCGACGTGGTGAGCCTGCATGCACCCAACCTGCCAGAAACGCGCGGACTCATATCTCAGTCTTTGCTGCAGAGCATGAAGCCGCACGCCACCCTGATCAATACCGCTCGTGGTGACTTGATCGACGAGCCCGCGCTGGTGCAGCTGCTTAAAGATCGCCCCGAGTTGGATGCCGTGTTGGATGTCACCCTCAACGAATACGAAAACCAAGACAGCCCGCTCTGGGATTTGCCCAACGCCATCATCACACCACACATAGCGGGTAGCATCAACGGTGAGTGCCAGCGTATGGGTGCACTCATGGTCGACGAATTGGAACGCTACCTATCGGGGCTCCCCTTGAAGCACAACGTCAGCTCGCAGACCTTGGCACGAATGGCTTGATTCACAAAATCAAAGATCTAGTGTGACCGCTCGATGCACATTCCACGATACGCACCCCAATGGTCTGAAATCGAACTCAGCTGGACAATCAAACAGCCGCCCGCCGAGGCCTATTTCGCCGAATTAAGCTGTCGTTTCGAGCACGATGACGGCAGCCTGATCGAGCGCCCGGCATTCTGGGATGGAGCGGGGCAATGGCGCGTGCGCTTTAGCTCCCCCAAGGATACCGGTCAATGGCAATGGTCGCTACAAGCGAGCGCTCTGCCCGAATTAGACGGACAAACGGGGCACTTACAGGCCCAGCCCAGCGAAGCCACGCTCCCCGCTTGGCGACAACATGGCCTACTGCAAATGTCCGCCAACGGTCGAGGCGTCGTCCATGCCGATGGGCAGCCGTTTTTCGTTTGTGCGGATACCGCGTGGGCGCTCCCCTTTCGCGCCACACGCGAGCAAGTCGCACACTATGCCGAGATCCGAGCCGCCCAAGGCTTTAATGCCACACTGCTGATGTCGGTCCAACCCGATAAGATCCGCCCCACAGAAGCACGGCCCAATGGATGGGACGAGGGCTTTGGCGATTTAGCCAACAATCGGCTGCGCGAGAATGTGCCTAGTTACTTTCAATATTTGGACGGGCTGATTGACGAACTGCTCGCCCACGGGATCGTGCCCGTCTGGCAGCCCATCTTCCACGGCTACGGCTGGCGTGGCGGCCCCACCGCAGGCCCCACACTACCGCCGGCAGAAGTCGCTTGGTATGCGCGTTATCTTGTCGCACGCTATGGAGCACGCCCCGCACTTTGGTTGGCTTGCGGCGACGGCTTTGGCATCGAACCCACCGTGGCCGCCGCTGGCGAAGCCTTTGAGCAGTTTGACGCCTACCAACAGCCCACTGGTTTACATTACGCTCCCCACGCCAGCGATCAGGCACATTCCACAGCCAGCTGGGCGGATTTTCATTGGTGCCAAACCGGGCACAGCGGCGAACACCAGCCTGAAAAAGTGGCTTGGATGTGGGATCGACTGCCCCAGAAAGGCATTGCCAACGGCGAGCCCTCCTACGAGGAAATGGGCCAACGCGGCCGCGCCGCCGGCTGGTGGCAAGGCGAAGAAGCGTGGCGTAATCTCTGTGCCGGCGGCACCATGGCTGTAGTCTATGGCGCAGGCAGTCTTTGGCAGTGGCGACAGTCGCTGGCCGAGCCGGATCAGCCCTGGACCATGGCTGAAGGCTGCACCTGGCAAGATGCTCTGAAATTTCCAGGCGGGGGCCACGTCGGACGCGTGCAACAACTCTTAGCCGGGCTCCCGATCCACCAAGCCAGCCCCAATCGCAGCGCCAGCCTCGGGCGGCCGGGGCTATTACTGCCCAATGAATTCTACATCAGCTACCTGCAAAACGGTGGCGAAACCATGATTGTCGACGAACAAGTGCCCCTAGCCTGGACCGCCTACAACGCCCAAACCGGCGCCATATTGGCCCAAGGCAAAAGAGGCGCCAGCAGTCCGATGATTGGCAGCCCGCAGCAGCTGCCGACAGTCATTATTTGCAAGGCCTAGTTCGATTCGAACTCCTTTAGCTCAGCCTGGGTAAAGGTCCACTTGCCCTTGCTAGGAATCGTCCGCAAGTTCTGTCCGCTGCCACCAAATCGAGTTTCGTTATACTTCAGATTATAGCGTCCCTGCGCGGTCACAGTCCAGTCCGCTGCCCCGATGTACCACTGGTCCGTTTCAAATACGGGCTCACCGTCGATCTCATCGTATTGTGCCAAGTAGTCTAAGAGCTTCTTAAATTCGATCGTCCCCGACATCTGGCCACTGCTATCCGGCGCACGCACATCTTTACGAATGATGTTATAGGAGCACTTTTCACCTTCATCTCCTGGAGTGCGACGAATGATCAAATAATCGGATCCGTCCATGTGTAAAACGGGGCGCCCATCTTGATTGACCGCTGGCATGCCATCTCGAGCTAATTCGGGCGAGACAACTGTCCATTCCTTATCAACGTTACTGGCGATATAGTCTAGATTGGTAGGCTCCACCATGCGGCGCCAATCAATCAGGCCGCTATCATATTCGTGCACAATAATGTCGATGCGTTGCGCCCCACTAGCAGCAGCTTCCGCCTTATTCTGAATGTGCCCGGTGGTGTCTTGGATCCACATGGTATTGTTGATCTTGATCGGCCCCTCGGAACCACATTCAAAGTAACCGGCAAAATCCCATGTCAGTGCCTCCTCCGAAATTGTATTAATCTTTTTGGTACCATAGCCCCAATGTCCGCTATGCTCATCGTTGGGGTAACGATTCGAGCGCAGCGCATTCGCGCGTGAAAGTCGTATATTAAACTCTTGGTGCGTGTCGTAATAATTAATGTCCTGCGTATTATCCCACCAAATACTGACCGGCAAAAGAGATTGGTTAAATCCACTAGGCACGGGCTGATTCACTAAGCTCGAATTATTAGTCGGAGTAAAATCAATCGAGATATCGCCATGCCAAATGCCGGAAGTAATCCAACGACGTATGCCATAGCAGTAGCCGAGCTCAGTCTCACGATAATCAATATTACGCCCAAGTGCGCTTCTCCAAAAGTCCTGAGTGCCACTCGTCCAGTAAGCAAAATTTCCCGCCGACGAGTAGGTATAGCTACCGCAGTTGCCACAACTACAGACAGGGTTTTGCACGCCCGTGAACACATCCACGGAGCCGACTTGTCCTGATACGGTCGCCGTGACATCATCTAATAACATTGCGCTCTGATCAATCGGGCCCTCGACGTAAACGGAGAGACTATCCAGGCTCCCATTCCAATCTGCGGTCCAAGAGCCTGCGAGCTCCGTCCAGGACCAACCATTGGTCGCTGCTGTAGCGATGGGCTCCCAGGTCCAACCGTCGTCATCCTCAAGCACCACATACATGCTCGAACTCGACGAAGCGCTTCCGTCTTTCAGCTTGATCCTTGCGCCCAAGTCGATCGTTTGTCCTTGCGCGATCATTCCTAAGAGACTCTGACTCAATCCATATTCGTAGCTACTAGATAGACCACTCACATGGGCGCTGCGACTACCGCTGTGACCTTGCCACTCAAGCACCGCGGTCGCATTATCTGTAATCCAAGGATCTACATTGCCAGTCGAGCTCTCCATGTCTGGATTGATCAACAGCTGTGTTCCCGCAGCCGGTGGACTGAAAGTGCTCCCGCTCACATTGGCAGTGACATCATCGATCAACATCTCGATCGCAGCGTCGGGGCCCGCCACGCACAGTGACAGGTGCTCCAGTGTGCCAGACCAATCTGCCATCCATGTGCCCTGTAAATTGGTCCATTCCCAACCATTCGTGCCCGACTCCGCAACAGAGTCCCAAGCCCAACCATTGGCATCCTTCTTGAGAATTAAAATTTTGGATTGTGCGCTCTGCGAACCATCTTTCAGTTTCACCCAAGCTGAAGCACTTAGGCTTTCTCCGAGACTGATTTCACCTTGAATATCTTGCCGCACACCAAAGTTCGAACCGGCACGATCTTTTATATACAGACTACGACTACCGCTCTGCCCTTGCCACTCAATCGCTCCGGTTGAATTATGTGGAATCCAGGGAGTGTAGCCCCCATTCTCTTCGAAACTCGTATTTTCTAGTATTTCACCTACACTGGAGTGGGTCAGCGCAGTCAGCATGATAGCTGAAGCGACAATGCGGCCGGGGCTCTTACGTATCTTCATGGTCTATTATTTGGTTGGGGTGAACTGCATCACATGAAGCCGAAGCTCAAAGAGTCACGCAGCATAGAATAGAGTTTTTAATTCATTGAATCGATCAATCATCGATTGAATAAAAAACTGCTGAAGTAGTTGGGTATACTCAGAGACAATCCATAGGCCCGATCAAAGTCGATTCACTTATTGTTGCGAATACGCCGATCACCGACTGCTTGCATGTATCGGAGCTGTGGGTACTGAACGATCTTGACCGCTGGAAACACTGTCATTGATACTAAAATATCGAAGCGACGGAGCCATCAGTGCGCTGCCTTCCGCCATGCCCCCCGCACCTTGACTATCGGCTGCAGATGCCATGCCCATCGCTGCAGCCAAAGCGCCTCGAGTCACCACAGCCAGCCCTGTCACGCGCTTGTTGGGCAACAAGGCGGTGCGCTTATTATAAATGGGCTTCCACTCCTCATTACCATCTTTGTAAACGGTAATAATCTTCACAGTGGGCAAGCGTGCGCTCAGCTTCACCTGCACGACTTGAGACTCAAAGGGCTGTAATTGGAGCACATCATCCCCCACCTTACTATTGATCACAACCGGTGAAATATTGATCAGTCGGTAAGATTGACTGGGAAACTGCGTCCAATCATCCCCATAAAAATGTATCTGAGCCTGCCCGTTGGAAGCGATACGGTAGATGCCCAAGACGGAACGCGCCCCCTGAGGTATGCGACCGCGCACGGCCAGCTGATAACTCGCATCTTTGCCCGACTCCGACTGACGGTAGAGCGCAAGTTCGCCCGCCTCATTCACGCTCGCAGAACTATAGTTCGAGCTCGCATACAGCGGCACAGTCACTGGCACATAAGAGCCCCCCTCTCGCAGATACAGTCCATTGGGAGAGCTCTCCACCCCGAGAAAGCGCACATCTACAGTACGCGCGCTAGTCCAAAGAACTGGCAGTAGCCAGGCGAATAATAATAATACAAGAGTGCGATGGTTCAAAATAAACATGTTTAAAGTTTAGAGTGAGGATTCATCCAAAAAACGGATATCAACGACGGTGAACTTTCGTCCCACCAATTGGTTGTAGGAACTCAGTGTGCCGAGCACTGCGGATGCATCGGGCGCATCTTTGGTATCCACGTATTGAGGGCTTCGCTGCACGACGGCCTCCACATAGGCTTCCGCGCTTAACTTGCCTGAAACGGGATCGAGCACACTGCCGTAAGCACGAATGGTAAAGGTATCGGAGCGCACGCTGAGCCCAGGCGCCAAGGATTGCAATAAATCCCCCTGTAGCACCCAACCGGGCATCGTGCTGGCCGAACTGGCCTCTGCTAAAGTGCTGCCCCCCTCTTCGGACATGATCGGGCCACTCCCGAGGTGCGCTTGATCCACGACACCTTCTGCCTCAAGCCGTGCAGCACGACCGGGATCTTCCCAGCTTTCGCGGCTCGCCATATTGTCAGGGTCCACCGAATAGGCCGCAGCAAACTCAAGGTTCAGGGTGCGATCGAGCGCGGATTGCAGCGCCCCCGACAAGCCAAAGCGAGCATCTGCAGCACTACTCGAAACAGTGCGCCGGTTCACAAAGTCGGCCATCGAAACAAAAGGTCCGCGCGCCTTCACCTCTGCGACGATCGCTTCCGCAAGTTCATACAGTTTTCGCTCCGCGTCGGGGTCATCTTCGATGTGACGCCAGCCGGCCCAGGCCGCAGCGTCTTGGCTCACCCCATCCACCACGCCTTCGACATAGGCTTCGTCCTGCTGCAGGCTGCGGGGAAAGATGCCCTGCCCTGCACTTTTAGCTCCAAAATCAAAGCCGCGAAAGCTGTTCAATAAGCTATACCACGCGGCGACTGATGTGGAGTTTACGTTAAACGCACCATCAATGAATAAATTTTCCGCGGCCGCGCTCGCAGAACTGCGCAGCTCCGAGTCGCTCACATTGGTAGCGACGGGCACTAAGCGCTTGTTTGGCAGACTGTCGAAATCAATCGTAACCTCATCCGCCTGTGGAATACTGGAAAAGAAATAGCGATCAAAGAGCGCCTCGTTGAGTCGATAGGATAGATCTGTAAAATCGGCCCCCGCATCACTGTTCTGCGTGGACTCGCGCGGCACTTGTGGCGCCGCATAACTATTGCCGATGGCATAGGAGGGGGAATAACTCATCGAGTCCAAACTGGCATCGTCGACATAGCTATCTTCAGTCCAACCGCCGGCATTAAAATGCTGCAACTGGCCCAATGAGCTCAAGGCAGGTTGTAAGCTTTGGCTGTCCAGCACAGGGACATCAAACAAGACGGCTTGCAGCACACGTGCCGCGGGATCGTCACCACTAAAGTTGGTGCGGGAATAGCCTGCCGCCCAAGGGAAGCGTGGCTCATCGCCTAAGTTAGGCACGGTAACCCAATCAAACCAAAGGCTACCATTCGGACGCTCGATAAACTCGTAACCCACAGGATGCCTTTGCGCCTCCTTATAACGCGCCATTCGCGGCGCACGAATGTTATAGTCGGTGCCCCAACCATCGTAGCCCGAATAGAACAAGTCCACATCCTGATTGACGGCGCTATGCATGGCATAATTGAACGAGAGCGAGGTGGAGCGCATCGTCTCGCCCGGGTCGCGGTTTTCGCTGACATACACAAAGCCATCAAACTCAAACAAACTTTCGGGCAGCGCGTCGATGGCCCAAAAACCATGATAGGTGCTATACTGATTATCATGCGCGACACCCGCCACACCAAAGCGTCCGATGTCCTGGAGAATCTGTTCATCATCCCCCAGCGCCGCGGAAGCGCCCAAATAAGTGCGCATCCAATAAGCGCCTACATTATCAACACTCATATACATCTGACGCAGTCTGGGATTCGTCGCATTGCCGTCTTCCAACAAATCGCCACTCACTGTGCCCGCATTTTGCATACGTATCGAAGTCAGCCCAGCATCGTCCGCCGCAGTAAAAACAAATTGCTGCGGCGTATTCGTGGCATAGCCCTCATAGGGTGCATAAAAACCACCACTCCCGGCAGTAAAGCTATAGCCGTAGCTGACATGATCCGTGGTATCCAAGGTAAAATACAGTGCTTCGCCGGGTTGCAGTGTGACCTCTGGCACCACGAAGACTAAATTCTTCAAATAGTCATCCATCGACTCATCGATCAAATCAGTCACGCCCACGCCTGATTGCTGATACGAAACTTGCAAACGAGCGGCGGTGTATTGATTGAATCGAATACGATAATTGGAGACAGAAAGCTCCGTATTATATGGGTTTGCCAACACAAACCACGGGCGCATGTGCCCATATATTTGGTAGTTGCGCTCAGCCGGATCACTGGGCGTGCCAGCCGCATAATTATTCTCCACAGTAAAACCAAAGTTCATATGCAGCATCACTAACAAAGGGTAGACTCCATGGCTATCGGCCTCCTGCGCACGCGCTGTAATGGTATCACCGGATCGTTCATAGCCCAATTGATAGAAGCTCTGCAATTGCTCCCAAGTTACACGATCCAGTGCGCTCCCACCGCCGGGGCTGATTGCGCCCGAGGGCGCCTCCGCAGGGTTTTCAAAGTAATAAGTTAAGTCTTTCTGCAAGCCACCCTCACGCGTATTCGTTAATAGCCCACGGCTATAAAAACTCACATCATGTAGGTAGTCGCTCAAAGGTTCCGCGAGTCCATTATCTAAAATCGCAGCTTGTGACGGACTGATTATTTTGCGCAGCCCCGAAACGAAATCTGTATCCGAGTATGCATAATACGGTGCAAAGGCTTCCAGCGCTTCCACCCCATAGCGCCCCGAAACTCCCAGCCGCTCTTCCGGCTCCGTCAATGCATCACGAAAATGGCTGGACTCCGTCAGATTAAATTTAGCCTTCACCCCCTCGTCGCCGACCCACCAGGCCATCTCGCCCGAGGTATGATTGCCCGCACTCAAGATCGAAACAGGCGCCGCCTTCACCGCTTCCACCGCGCCCGATTGGCGCGCACTGACCAATTCTGGCCAGGTCGCATCCGTGCGGGTGCTGCTTTCAAAACTCGCCTCATCCACACCTGAGGCCAACACTTGCAAGGGTGCCCCCACTTGCCCCGGTGTCAGCTGCGAATCCCACACCAGCGTGTAATTGGCCTTAGTCGCATGCACCTCTTCTAGAATGGCCGCATTCGCCGTAATACGTTGATCTGGCCCTGCAGCTACCTGCAATTCTCCCAGAGCCACCTGCATGCCCAACAAAGCATTATTCTGAGCCAGTAAGCGTTGCAGCGTCATTTCGCTGCTGCGGGTTTCCACTTTGACGAAAGTGATGATAACCAAAAGCAAGACCAATACAAAGGCCATTAACGACAGAGCAATGACTAGTGAAAAACCTGAACTTTTAGTTTTCGACCGTATTAAGGATGCAGCTGGTAGAATCGAATCATCTGGCATGCCCCCACAAAATCCACAAGCTTGTGGAAGCTGCAAGCATCGGCTCGTTGCGAATAGTTTCACGCAGCAGCCGCCTAAACACTACCACAAGCGCTTAGCCAGATCAGCTTCGAGGACCGCTTCCACGGAGTCGTCGAGTGCCGACAAAAAGTCTAAACCAGTGGCCGCTTCCACGGTATCGATACTGACTAGATGCGCGGCCAACTTTTCATCTGGATCCGTGCCCTGCTGCATAATAATGGCCAATGCACGCAGTCCATCCGGCTCCACCACGTCCACAATGATCTTGAAAAACGCCGCCGGAATTGCCACACCACTGCTTAACTGCCGACTAGAGGCATCATAGATCGGTCCAGTGAGCACCCAGAGCTCTCCATAGTCTCTCAAGTAACGCTTAGCGACCATTTGCTCCAACTCCTTCCAAGGCCCTTGATTAAGTTCAGGCCGCTGAGGCACGATATTACTCATCAAAAAAGTCTCTTTCTGTGCACGCTCCCCAAAGACAGCATCGATCGCATAATTCGGGGCCATGTGCCCGCGATCATAGCCCGAATTGCTATAATCATAATGATCGACTCGTGCACGCGTACGTCGGTCAACATCAAAACTCTCTGGGCGCTCCGACGTATTTGCATTTTCACTACGCTGCAAACGATAGGCGACCCAATCCGGATTACGCAAGGACTCATTGTAACCGACCAGATACCCCTCATTCTTTAAAACTTTGACCGGTTGATCCCCCACAGGCACCCCCGCAAAAGTATAACGATCCGCGCCCTCGATATCGCCCACAGCCACCACATTACCTAAAGAGGCTGGCATTTGCGAAATCACCCAATTCAAGATTTCATCCACGTCCCCATTGGTCTGTTTTAGTTCGATCAAAAAGTCCAAGCCCACAATCGCAACCTCCTGCGAACGCCGCTGCATCGCCTCATCTTGCTTCGAATACCAGAAGCCAAAAATCACCGCCACAACCACAAAAAGCAGCATCGCCAATTTACAGTTGCGCCAAAGCCGGCCCAGCATGCCGAGCTGCCGGACCCGTCGTTTAATTGTCCCTCCACCTGCCATAATCAAAAAAAACAAGCCACAAAAAACCATTCCCCGGCGAAAGCAATACACGAACTCACGAAAATACCCTCCCGGGTCGATCAAGATACCAAAGACAAAATGAACAGGCAAGCAGTTCGACGTTTACGCCTTAAGTAGACGAGTGCTTTAGCCTCGGTTCATACCTCCTGTTGCCCTCGGCTCCGCTCATATGCAAACGGGGTCTAAAGAGCCCCGCAACTTGTTATGAGACATGCCCGAGCAGTGCTAGCACCTAAACACACCTCCGCGCGTTGCGCATCAATAAGGTCGCGAAACTGTGCCGCGGCACATCTGAAGTCACCCGTTTAACGATACCCGCCACGCGCATCTGTAAGATTTGTCGACTCGCCTAAAACCATTGCCAGCGCCAATCCTGAGCCGCATTTCGGTGCTTATACCCATTCGAAAAAAGTTTGGTCCTAATAGATATGTCTTTTGTAACCTCAGAACCGGGGCGGCGATGCCGATATTTCTTTTGTAACCTCGGTTCTCAGAACCGGGGCGGCGATGCCGATATGTC
>NZ_JARXHW010000045.1:0-35000 GCF_031127805.1 Thalassobacterium maritimum
CCGGGGAGCGTGTTGCGGGTCTTCCCACTTCGCACTCTCTACTGCCTACTGGCCCGCAGGGCCCCTGGCCCCGATCCAGAGGATCGAGGATACGTGGCCTCGGAACTTCGTTCCGGGGAGGGTGCGCGGTTCTTTCCACTTCGCACTCTCGGCTCCCTACTGGCCCACTGGCCCGCAGGGCCCCCGGCCCCGATCCAGAGGATCGAGGATACGTAGCTTCGGAACTTCGTTCCGAGGAGGGTGCGGCTGGTCTTCCCACTTCGCACTCTCTACTTCCTACTGGCCCGCAGGGCCTCCCGCCCCGATCCAGAGGATCGAGGATACGTAGCTTCGGAACTTCGTTCCGGGGAGCGTGCTGCTGGGCTTTCCACTTCGCACTCTCGGCTCCCTACTGGCCCGCAGGGCCCCCAGCCCCGATCCAGAGGATCGAAGATACGTGGCCTCGGAACTTTGTTTCGGGGGGAGGGTGCGCGGTTCTTCCCACTTCCCACTCTCTACTTCCTACTGGCCCGCAGGGCCCCCGGCCTACGCGATCGTGAGTGCGGCGTCGGCGCGTTTGCGGAGGGTACGATAGGTGGTCTCGCACTGGGCTAGGGATTTGCCGTGGGCGGGCAGCATCTCTGTGAGTTTGTTCTGCCAGGCCTCGGTTTGCATCTCTTGGGAGAAGCATTTTTCGAGCACTTCGACGATGATGGAAACAGAGGTGGAGGCGCCGGGTGAAGCGCCGAGCAGGGCGGCGATGCTGCCGTCTTGTGCGGCCACGACTTCGGTGCCAAATTCGAGTTTACCGGTGCTGTCGGGGCTTTTCTTAATGATCTGCACGCGCTGGCCCGCGGTGACCAGCATCCAGTCTTCTTCTTTGGCGGCGGGAAAGAATTCACGCAGGCCTTCGACGCGGTCGCTGTGCGATTTGCGGCATTCGTTGATCAAATATTGGGTGAGCGACATGTTGTCGCGACCGACCGCGAGCAGTGGCAAAATGTTGTCGAGCTTCACGGACTTGATCAGGTCGAGCATGGAGCCTTCTTTCAGGAATTTAGGTGAGAAGCCGGCATAGGGGCCAAAGAGTAGGGCTTTCTTACCATCGATCACGCGGGTGTCGAGGTGTGGGACCGACATGGGCGGCGCGCCGACAGCGGCTTTGCCATAAATCTTTGCGGCGTGCTGCTCGATGATGTCGTGGTTTTTGCAAACGAGGAATTGTCCGCTGACGGGGAAGCCGCCAAAGCCTTTGCCCTCGGGGATGCCGGACTTTTGCAGTAGGTGCAGCGAGCCACCGCCGGCTCCAATGAAGGCGAACTTGGCGCGTAGCTTGCGTTTGCCTTCGCTTTTGCTGTCGATTTTTAGGCGCCAGCGGCCGTCTTTTCTTTGCTCGATGTCGGTGACGCGGGCCTGCATGGCGAGTTCGACGCCGTCGAGTGAAATGAGGTAGTCGATCAGTTGCTGCGTGAGTGCGCCAAAGTTGATGTCGGTGCCGGACTCGACTCGGGTGACGGCGATCGGCTCTGCATTGCTACGGCCTTGTCCCAGCAGTGGCGCCCACTCTGCGATGGTGGCTGGATCTTCGGTGAAGTCCATTTCGTTGAAGAGGTGTTGCTCGCTGAGGGCTTGGTAGCGCTGACGCAGGAATTCGATATCCTTTTCGCCATGCACGAAGCTCATGTGGGGCACGCGCTTGATAAATGCGCCGGGGTCCTTGATCACGCCTTGCTCGACCAAGTAGGCCCAGAAGTGTTTGGAGTGCTCAAATTGTTCGTTGATTTTGATCGCCTTGGAGACATCGACGCTGCCGTCGGCGTTCTGTGGCGTGTAGTTGAGCTCGCACAGCGCGGCGTGTCCGGTGCCGGCGTTGTTCCACGCATGTGAGCTTTCCAAGGCGACACGTGGGAGCGACTCGACGATTTGAATCGTGAAGTCGGGATTCATTTTCTTAAGCATGATGCCGAGTGTGGCGCTCATAATACCGCCGCCGATGAGGACGATATCTGGATTGTTAAGAATAGGGCCTGTGGAAGGTCGAACTGTGCGTGTGGTCATTGGTATAGTGTGGCGAGCTTAGTTCACAGGAGGTGCGATTTGTGGTAGGTGCACGTATTCTCCCGCGTTCTAATGCGCGCCGACTAAAGTGGCGATGGCGCACAGATCAAACCCATACTGTATTTTTTACTTAAAACCACTTAAAATGGGGACTGATTTATTGGCTGATCTGCTGGAGTAGGTCGTGGATGGATTCTCTTACGTGATAGACGGCCAGGAATTGCTGCGCGGTTGTGGGATCGTTGAGCGGGAAGCTGCCGGAGCGGATCTGCGGTTGTGCGCGTGCGCTGATTTGCACTGGATGTGTGCTGGTGAGTTGAGCGGCCCACTGCTTGAAATCTCGACTGCCGGTCTTGCGCAATTGGGAGCGAGTCATGATCTGAAAGTAGCCGACGGAGCGCGGCGCGTTGTGCGACTCCAGTTCTAGTGCGACCCGGCCCATGGTGAAGCGTGGGTTGATTTCGACTACACTTTTGATTTGTAGTTGTCCGCTGTGATCACGGAAAAGCAGTGCGTCGACTCCGATGGGCCCACGAAATTGTGCGGCGTGCAGCGCGGCTTCCAATCTGTGAGCGAGGCTTGTTTCGAAGTGGTGGAAGACGCGGGGGCGGCCTTGCTTGGGTTCTCGTTGCATGAGGAAACGAACGAGTTCGGGGGCGAGCCCTTTGCACAAGGCATTGGTCAAGATGCCCTGAAATTGTCCGCGCGGGTTGTTGACCATGCGAGCGTAGCCGATGTGCTTGAGGCCCTCGGCGCTCATTTCGTATTGCACGGAGAAGTCGAAAACACGCTCTAGCCAGGGCTCGACCACGACACTGCTTTGCTGTTGCCAGGCTGTCTCCAGCCATTTGCACAGCTCGGGGGAGAGCGCTTCGTAGGCCAGTAGGCAGCGGTTGCCATGGGCGGCGGTGGCGAAGGGGACTTTGCAAACGATGTGTGGGTAGCCCCCTTGGGCAAAGTGTTTACGGGCGGCTGTGAACTCTTCGAAGTTGTGAACTGCGTGGCCATAGATGGAGTCCGGTGCGACCCAATCGAGCGCGTGGTGATCGGCTGCGAAGGCTTGGCCCCACTGTGCGCTCCAGGCCTTGGAGTAGAGTGCGCGTAGCGACTTGTTCCACAGTGCATCGTGGGCACGCGGGCGGGCGACGTGGCTCAGGCAGTGCTCAAAAAAAGCATGGCTGTCGGGGCTCCATGCCCAGGGGCGAAGCTCGCCGAGCTTACGTTTGAGGTCGGGCGCGCGTTCGCCGCCGCCGTCGGCGGAGCGTGCGGATACATGGATTTCCGGCAGGTGGAAGCCGTAGTCTTGAATGCGACGGAGGAATTCAGCGCTGGGGGGCTGTGTCATGATCAGCACATCATCCTGACGTGAGAGGTAAGCCGGCAGAAAGGCCAGATCACTTTGTAATTGCTGGCTGACCTTCGGGTGGGCAACCACACGATTGCTCGCCGCGCATTGCTCGGCCTGTGGGTTGAACCACAAAACATTAGGCGTGCGGCCGCGCGATTGTTGGAAAATTTTCAAGTCCTGAATGAAGCCCTGATCCAAGCCAGCTTCGAGGCGCCCGGCGGCATTGAAGTCGTTGCCCTTGGCACGTGCGGGAGAGAGCGGAAAGACGAGGCGTTCGCGATACGCGTCCCAATCGGTCTTGCCGGAGGCCTTCCAGCGGCGGAACCATTTTAGTCCGAAGCCTACGTGCTCGATTTCATCCTGGTAGATTTTGTTTAAAATTTTGGCGGTGGCCGAGTCGCCGACGGTATTGAACACTTTGCCATATTCGCGGGAGTAATCGAGGTTGGCCTGTTCAAAGGTGAGTGAGAGGCGGGTGACATAATCCAGCGGATCTTCCATCGAGGAGACACTCTTCCAGAAGTAATCGTTGAGGGGCAGTTCGCCAAATTCGACGCCGCATTGTTCCATGCGGTGCATGTAGAGGCGGGTGTGGATCTGTTCGTCCTTGAGGGTTTCCAGCAGGCCGCGTCGGAAGCTCGCGGGCGCATCGGGAAACTTCAAAATCGCCAGTGCCATCAGTTCGGTGGCCAGCAGCTCATGATTGCCGAAAAAGTGCAGTAATTTGCCCCGCTCTTTTTCGTCCACCAGTTTTGCCTGACTCGGATGCTTGGCGCGCACGCCGTCGTCGCGCAGCAATAGATGTTGGGGACGCGTGAGCTGACGCGGGGTGACGATCGGATCGCCAGGACGGGTGTCGATAATCTCTTCGCGCGGAAAGCTGAGCTTTGCCTCGATGCTGGTACCGAAGAGGACCTGTTCCGCAAATTCCTGAAGTTGTATCGCCATCGCTCGATTTATAGCGGCTCAAATTCTTTGTCAGCTGCGATGTAGAGCGGATGCTTGGGCGCTTGGTTGGCGTTTTTGCCGAGACAGGAAATTTTTAAGTTAGGCCATTGACGATAGGGCCGTAGCAAGTTGAAGCAGGCGGCCTGGCGGTTGCGATGGATGCCGTGATTGCCCCAGCCGCCGATGATGTTGAGCTGACCGCCATTGAGTTCGTAGGCTTCTCGAATGGCGGCATGAATGTAGGCATCATTTTTCGGACCAACCGGGTCGGCCACGGCCAGCATCGCTGTCGGATCCGTGGCGCGGTAGGCGAAAATGTTAAGCATCAAAAACTCGTTGGCCCCCAAGCGCTGGCAGAAGGATTTAATACGCGTGAGTGTGGGGTCTAGATGGCTCTCATCCGCGGTGGACGGGTTTAGGCAAATGAACAGCGCACGTCGACGCTCGAAGAGCGGATCCCACTTATGCAGCAGCGTATATCGGTATTTTCGACAGTCAGAAAAGTTGCAGATGTTGTGCATATAAGTGGAGCGCCGATGCTCTATTGCGTGGGTGCTAAAATTTTCGCACGAGAGATTTGCCACATCGTATCGACTTGTTCCTTAGATAGAGTGGGAAAGAGTCCTTCCTTGCGTAAGCGTGCATAGGGGAATAGTTCATAGCCAGCTTTCCTATTGATCGTTTCGGCCGCAATCGCAGAGTGCACTTTTTGATCGTTAGCGAATTGGTTTAGATCGTAGAGGCTTGGTTGACGAGAGCGATGTCGGACGATAAAGCTTAGTAAATCCTCACCGTAAATAAGAGATTTGTCGGCCCACTCATCGGCCTCTTGTTCACTGGGATCGTCTTCACGATTTTCGTACTCTGCAAATATGTCGTCAGGTGTATCGATGTGTAGTATTAAGTGGGCAATCTCGTGAAAAAGCACTTTCCAAAACTCGGCGATGTTTTTAAATTTTAGGCCGTGTATGATCATTGCTTTAGTCGGCGAAAGTAGACGAGTACATCCTCGGTAGGCAGAGCGCTTAAAGATCGGCACGACGACAAGTGCCACGCCTGCGCTAGCTAAACGTTCGCGAACATCTTTAAACACTTCTTGAGGCTCTTGTTGTGTGAGTGCTCGTAACTGGTTGGCAACATCGGCTAACTTTTCTCTATCGTATGGAGCTACAGGTGTTCGATGTGCAGCCATTTCTCCGAGTTTTATCCAGAGTCCACCGCTGATTGGGCTAAATTGTTGTTGAGAATCTTTAAATGCAGCTTGCTTCCAGCAGAGTGTCTGCATGGCTTCGCCGAAATCGACCAGATTTTTATGCCCGATTAGTTGGCAGAGTTGGGTCCGTTGTGTTAATGGGCTTCTACTTTGAGAGACGAGTCCGATTTCGGTTAGTTTCGGGTAGTCAACTTCCTTTAAAATGTTCCTTTCGCTGGCATCTGGTTGTTTTTCTTCGAAAGAAGTCTCTGTCTGGTCATTGCTGAACTTTCTTTCCTTTAGCGTTTGGAAGGCAGCAGGAGAGGCGAGTAGCAAACGAATATAATTACTAATAGACTCTGAAGTACGAGCTTTTCCTCGAAGCCACCGTGAAATGTTCTTTTCCCCAAATCCAGTGATGGCAGATGCTTGCTGTTGTGTTAATTCGTAGCGATCTAAGAAGGTTTGCCATTCTTTAGGAGAAAGAGCTTTTGATATTCTACGAAGTTCATTTTCAATGAGATCGTTACCTTCACCGCCGATTACGGTGTCACCGCACTGGTCGCAGCGTAGCATAGGCACTTTCTTGATCGTGATCGTGTTGCGTCCTTTGAGTTGCGTTATGTAGTCTTTTTGAATCGGGCGTAGTGCGCCACTCTCACATTCGAAACACGGTGGCGCTGTGCTGTCAGTGTATTGGGTGTGCATTTTCATGAAGAGCGAATCTTTGGTGAAAAATTCGAAAAAGAGCCTATTTCGCCATAACAGCTTGTGGTCGCTCCTGGTGAAGTCTTCGTTGATTAGTGATGAATGAACTCAAAGCAATCCGTCGCGGCGTAGGAGGGCGTCGGGATCGGGGGCGCGGTGCATGAAGTCCTTGTAGAGTTGGGCGGGGTCCTCGGAGTTGCCCTTGGCTAGGATTTTGCTGCGGAAGTCTCGGCCAGTTTCGCCGTTGAGGATACCTTCTTGCTGGAAGCGGGTGAAGGCGTCGGCGTCTAAAACTTCCGCCCACTTGTAGCTGTAGTAGCCGGCGGCGTAGCCCGTCGGACTGCTGAAGAGGTGGCTGAAGTTGAAGACATTGCTCTTGGGCTTGGTCTTGTATTCTGCGCTGTAGCCGGTGAGCACGTTTTCGACGAAGGCGTCGAGGTCTTCCTTGGCGGATTCTGGCCAGTGGATGTGGAGCTCCAAGTCCATCTTGCCGAAGGCGAGTTGGCGCACGTTGGCACTGGCTTTCATGTAGTTGCGCGCGGCCAGCATCTTGTCGAAGAGTTCCTCCGGGATCGGCTCGCCTGTTTCGTAGTGACGAGCGAAAAGGTCGAGGCTCTCGCGCTCCCAGCACCAGTTCTCCATGATCTGTGAGGGCAGTTCCACAAAGTCCCATGGCACATTGACACCATTGAGTGACTTTACTTCGACTTCGCCGCAAAGGTGATGCAGCAGGTGGCCAAATTCGTGGAAGATGGTTTCGACTTCGCGGTGAGTGAGCAGTGCGGGCTTGTCGCCGACGGCGGGAGTGAGATTACCGCAGATCAGGCCGAGGTGCGGCGTGCGGGGGCCCACAGAACTGTCGCGGTTGCCGGTGAGCAGGTAGTTCATCCATGCCCCACCGCGCTTGGACTCGCGCGGGTGCCAGTCGGCGTAGAAAGAGCCGAGTTGCTCGTCAGTCTCCGAATCGAAAAGATCATAGAATTTGACTTCGGGGTGCCATGTCTGCGGCTCCTCCGGAGCCGAACCTTGGGTTGAACATTGAACATCGAACGTTGAACGCTGAACGTCGAGTGCGGGTTCTTCATTATTCGATGTTCGATGTTGGGCGTTCGATGTTCGACGTTCCTCAATGCGCAGCCCAAAGATTTTCTGTGCGATTTCATACATGCCGCTGATGACGCGGTCGATCGGGAAGTAGGGGCGCAGAGCTTCTTCGTCGAAGGCGTAGTTGGCCTTGCGCTGCTTTTCGGCCCAGTAGCCGACTTCCCAGGGCTGAAGAAGTGGGGAATCGGAAGTGGGGAGTGGGGAGTTTAGAGATGCTTTGAATTGGCGCAGTTGCTCGGCTTCTTGTTCGAATTGTTTGCGGACTTTTTGGAAGATTTCATCGCCGAAGCTGAGTGCGGCTTTCCCGGAGGCAGCCATGCGGCGCTCGGTGACATGATCGGCGAAATTTGCCTGACCGACGAGTTGGGCAAATTCGTGGCGCAGGTCGAGGATTTGGCGGACCAGTTCGCGGTTGTCGTGTTCGCCTTCGCGGCCAATGGCGGCGTAGGCCTGCCAGACCTCCTTGCGCAGGGCATCGCTATCCGCGTAAGTCATCACAGGGATGTAGCTGGGCGCCTGTAGTGTGAAGCGCCAGCCTTCTGTGCCCTTTTGCTCGGCGCTTTGGCGGGCGGCATCCAGTGCGGATTCCGGTAGACCTGAAAGTTGTTCCTTGTCGGTGACAATTTTCTCCCAGGCGTTGGTGGCATCCAGGCAGTTTTCCGAATATTTCTGAGTGAGCTTGGCGAGTTCGCTTTGGATTTCTCCGGCACGCTTCTTTTGCTCGGGCGGCAGGTCGGCGCCCGCCTCGCGGAAATCGGCGAGTGTCTCTTGAATGTAGCGTCGCTTGGTGGGGCTGAGTGTTTCGCTTTCGCTTTGTGTGCCATAGGCTTTGAGGGTGCCCCAGAGTGCTTCGTTGAGCGGGATGCTGGCAAAGAACTCGCTGACCTTGGGTAGCATCGCATTATGAGCCTCGCGTAGTTCCGGGCTGTTGGCGACGGAGTCGAGGTGGCTGACCAGGCCCCAAGCATGGTTGAGTGTTTCCAAGCCGTCGTCGAGTGCGGCGATGGTGTTGGCGTAACTCAAGGGCGGTGTCTGATTCGCGACGGCGTCAACGGCGGCCTGGGCTTCGTCGAGTGCTTTAGTGATGTCGGCCTCGATGTGTGAGGGGGTGAGTGTGGACCACTTGATGTGGAAGTCGTTTTGCAGGAAGGGATGCATGGAAATTGGAATTAAGAAATAAGAATTAAGAAATTGAGTGGTTTGAGGATCAGCAAAGCGATTGTGGGCAAATCGACAACTGGGAAACTGAATGAGTTGCAAAGAAGTGAGAGAGTTTCCAGCTTTGAAGTATGGCACGTTATCGATCCTTTTTGTTCCCTGAAGCTTCTGTGGAGTCCAATTTATTAACATTGGACGCGCGGGAGAGTCATCATTTGGTGCGGGTTTTTCGGGCAAAGGTGGGCGAGACGGTGGAGGTCTTGGATGGTCGTGGCACACGTTATTGGGGGCGCATTGCGGCTACAGATGCCAAAGCGGTGCGAATTGAAGTGGACGAGATTGTGCGCGATGCGCCGCCGATGCCGCGTGTGACTTTGCTGCAGTCGATTCCCAAGGGGAAGACGATGGACCTAATCTTGCGCATGGCGACTGAGATCGGCGCTGCGCGGGTGCAGCCGGTTTTTACGCATCAGGGCGATGTGCAGATAAAGGGGGAACGCCTGCTCTCTAAAGTGGAGAAGTGGCGAGTGACGATGATCGAGTCCTGTAAGCAATGTGGCTTGGGCTATCTACCCGACTTGGCGGCGCCGATTTCTTTGGCGGATTGGCTGCGGGAGCATCCAGCAAATACGGGGACTTTACGAGTGGTCGCCAGTTTGGAAGCAGGCAGTCGGCCTCTGCGCGAGGTATTGGACGCGGCTGGCGCGCTGCAAGAAGTGGTCGTGGCAGTCGGCCCCGAGGGTGATTTCACCGCGGGTGAATATGAGGCGCTGCGTGAGGCCGGCTTTTTGCCGGTGCGCTTAGGCCGGAATGTGCTGCGTGCGGAAACCGCGGCGGCCTATATCTTGAGTGTGGTGGATCAGTGCGCCAACGGATAGTTTGGAACTGCTAGAGCACTCTGCGTTTAGTTCAGCTCAAAGCCAAGGATGGTGATGTCGTCCTGTTGGTCGGGGGATTCGGTGTATTGGGCGACTTCCTCGTAGAGTCTGTGAATCGTTTCGTTGATTGGCTTCGTGGAGAGCTCTTTGAAGCGCTGGATTATGCGTTTCATTCCGAACTCTTCGCCGGCTGGGTTGGAAGATTCGACGATGCCGTCGGTAAAGGCATAAAAGCGGTCGCCTATTTGTAGGTCAAAGGATGTCGCGCGGGAAGCGGTGGTTCCGGGGATGCCCATGACGGTGCCATTGGGCAGGTTGATTAGCTCCACCTTATCTGCTTCTTTGCGGTAAATGAGCACTTGTTTGTGCCCCGCATGTGAGAGAACTAGTTTGCGGCTACCATCTTTTTGGCGTGGGCCGAAATGCCCTGCTAGGCCGGTGACGAAGCCGCGGTTGATGCGCCCAGTCACGCCTTCGTTGACAGAATTCAGGAAATCGCGCGGGTTGTCGTTATAAACTTCTGCACTGTGGGCGGTCAGGTATTTGATCAGCACCGTGTAAAAGGCGGCGGTCACGCCATGGCCACAGACGTCGCCTACGAAAAAGAGTAGGCAATTGCCGGGATTGCGGGGGAAGTTGATGATGTCGCCACCGACCATTGTCATCGGCTTCCATAGGTGCGCGATATTCACGTGCTTGATGTGCGGCACTCGGCCGGGGATCATCACGCTTTGCACTTCCATGGCGCTCTGATAGTCGGAGCGCATGATTTCGTTTTGCTCGCGCAGGCGCTGTTCGCTATCCGCTAATTTTTCTTGAGCCAACTTTTCGGCTGTGACGTCGCGGGATATGCCGATGATGCCGGCTAGTTTGCCAGAGCTGAGGTAGAGGGGAGCCTTGGTCGAGGAGACCCAAGTGGTGTCACGATCTTCCCAGGTCTCTTTCTCGATTTTGTTAATGATCGCCTTTTCGGTGCGAAGAATCTCTTGCTCATCATCGAAGGCTTGCTGGGCGTGTTCTTTGGTGAAGAGGTCGAAGTCGGTGAGCCCTTCTAAGTCGTGGCGGTTCTCGAAGCGGTGCATCTCGGCCATTGTTTGGCTGGCAGCGATGAAACGGCTCTTTTTGTCTTTGATATAAATACGATCGGCCGTCTGCTCCATTAGACTCTCAAAGAGACGCTTCGCTGAGGCGCGAAGTAGCATGGAGTTGCCGTCTGGGTCGATCTTGGCCGTTTTCTTCATTTAGGGTGAAAGACTTATTTTTTCCTGGGCGGATGGCAAACCTAGAGCTTCGGATTCAAAATATTTTTATGGGGCAACTGTTGATCTGAAATGGAGCCGATATTGCTATGATCGCAGGCGTATTTGATCAGTGGATTCGTTTAGAGTCGGCAGGGTTGCTTGATGAATTGCCATTCCAGCTGAAATTTGAAAGCGACTTCGGCGGCCAGAGCTTTGACGCCGAAGACTTCGGTTGCGTAGTGGCCGCAGGGATAGAGGTTGAGCCCGAGTTCTTGTGCCATGTTGAAGTGGTGCTGGCGCAGCTCTCCTGTGATGAGGGTGTCGACGCCGTTGGCGAGCAGGTGTGGCACTGCGCTTTGGCCGCTGCCAGTGAGGATGCCGATGCGCTTTGGCTTTTCGCTGCCATATTCGATGGCGTGGTAGCTGTCGGGGAAGAGGGCCTGTAGTTTTTTAGAGATTTCCGCGCGGCCTCCCATGGGGCCGAGTGTGATGGTGGCCATGTCGTTACCTTCATAATTTAGGAAGGTATCAATTTTTTTGAGGCCAAGTTCTTTGGCTAGTAGTGCGTTGTTGCCGATTTCGGGGTGGCAATCGAGCGGCAGGTGGGCGCCGTATACGGCGAGATTGCCGTCGAAGGCGGTCTTGATCTTACGCGCGTTGGCACCTGTGAGCGGTATCGGGGGCGTCCAGAACAGGCCGTGGTGACAAATCAGGAAGTCGATGCCAGCGGCGATAGCGGATTGAAAGGGGCGTTCGCCGGCATCCACGGCGGCTCCGATTCTTCGTACAGTGCCATTGTTTTCGACTTGGAGCCCGTTATGAGCGCCATCGAAATCTTTGATCTCTGTTCGGCGAGTGCGTTGATCACAAAAGGCGACGATATCTTGTAGCTTAGCCATGGCGGCAGAGTGTAGCGTGTGGACTGCGGTGTGAAGAGTTTTTTAACTTCTCAGTTTTATATTCTATCTTCTAAATCTATTTTAATGTCTGACTATGAAACAAGATTTGGCGCCATCGGGCGCTTGTATGGCACCGACGGCTTGGCGCGTATTCGCAAGGCGCATGTGTGCGTGATTGGGCTCGGGGGCGTGGGCTCTTGGGTGGTCGAAGCATTGGCACGCTCGGGGATCGGTGCCCTGACGCTAGTCGACATGGACGAGGTGTGCCTGAGTAATGTGAACCGCCAAGTACACGCGCTGGACGGGGCTGTCGGGCGCACTAAGGCTTCGGTGCTGGCCGAGCGAGTGGGGCAGATTGCTCCGGAGTGTGCGGTGACGGTGGAGGAAGTCTTTTTTACCGAAAGCACGGCCGATCGCTTGTTGACGCCAGTTTATGACTACATCATCGACGCCATTGATGCGACTCGGCATAAGTGCATGTTAATTGCCGAAGCGCGCCAGCGTGGGCTGAAATTGATCACATGTGGCGGCGCAGGCGGGTGCATTGACCCCAGCCGCGTGCGCATCTGCGATTTGGCGCGTACGATTAATGATCCGCTCTTGTTACAGGTGCGTAAGCGCCTGCGGCAGCAATATGGTTTTCCGAAGTTTAAGCGTCAGAAGTTCAAGATCGACTGTGTGTATTCCGACGAGTTACCCGTCTTTCCCGCTTCGGATGGTTCTGTCAGTTGTGAGCGCGAGGCGGGAGAAGATTATCGTTTGAATTGTGATACAGGCTTTGGGTCCGCGACGTATTTAACGGGGACTGTAGGCTTTTTTCTGGCCGCTGAAGTCATTAAGCGGATCGCCTTGACGGAGTCCACTGATAGGGATATTTTGTAAAAAACTCTTTAAGCTCAGTCGATTTGATTGGAATGCTTGTCAGTATTTATATTTATGATCTAGATAAGTAACGGCTTATATAGCCCTCGGATAATGGACAACCCAAGTGCAGTCATTTGGTCACATAGTGATCATCAGGTAGATTTCTATGAACTGCCAACGGATGGGGCTGCCATGCATCTAGCTTTGGGCTGGCTATTGCAGCATTACTCAGAGGTTAAGCTATGGATGGGCGTCGAGAATTCCGAAGGAGCCGAGCTTTATTTGACCTGTGCGCCGGCACAAGCGGCTTTGGTGGAACAGTTGCAAGTTTTTGAGGACGAGCCCTCAATCTTTGAGGAGATGACTGGGATTTCGGCGGCTTGTGTGAACGAGTAGTAGTTCCGTGTGCGTAGTTTCGTGTGCGTTGCTCCGTGTGCGTTGCCCTTATTCGCTATTATCTACGAGCTTTTCTTCGCTTGATTGTTGCGAATGTTTTCTTTGATGCGCTTTAAGAGGTTTTCGGGCATAGACTTTTGGCGAATTTTGAAGCGACCACTGGAGGCACTTATGTGGTAGCCGAGATGGTCGAGCTTGATGTTTTCTAGTTCATCCCAGCGGATTAATTGGGGCTTCTTTGGAAATGCTGCCAGCGTGATGCCCTCTTGATTCCAGCTGATGCGCATCCGCCCGATGGTGGAGAGAGTCAATGCAATCATTGCTAGCGTGAATAGGGCGATGAAGATCGTCATGCCGACGCTACCTCTTTGCCAATAGCCCCACGCGACCATGCCGCCGAGAAGTCCGTAGATGAGTGCTTTGATTTGTCGCATGGGCGGCACAGTGGTGTCGACATGCGCGCTTGTCAAAATTTCGCTGTATATGGGCTGTCGCTTTAGTTGTGCTAACCTACGTAGGTTTGCTTAGGATGCGAGTCGGAGCGTATGAGGTAAACGTAGTGCACCTTTAGGGGATGGGGACTTTTTTAGTGGCGGATGAATTGCTTCTTGATCCTTAAGTCGCGCCCTGCTTCGTCCTTCGGACTACGCAAGGGCATGCTTCGCTTAGGATGCGAGTTAGAGCGTATGAGGTAAACGTAGTGCACCTTTGGGGGATGGAGACTTTTTTAGTGGGGGATGAATTGCTTCTTGGTCCTTAAGTCGCGCCCTGCTTCGTCCTTCGGACTACGCAAGGGCATGCTTCGCTCTTCGAGCTACTTTGGCTGCGCCATGCGTAGCTCGAAGAGCGAAGCATGGTGGGAGCTACAGAATTCGAATCTGCGACCTCATCCATGTCAAGGATGCGCTCTAACCAACTGAGCTAAGCCCCCGTAATCCATACGAAAGGGCGGGAATAAAGGTGCTCTTTTGCGGCAATGCAAGAAAAAATTTGCGATCTTTTTAGATCGGTTAATTCTGGGCGCATATGAATATAGTACGTGTGCAAGTTCGGGATGGTTCGATTCACTATGGCTGTGAAGTCGCTAACGAGGTTTTTCAGTTGGAAGGAGGGCTTGAGCATGGCTTTTCGCAGGGAGATGTGCTGCTGGACCCCGTGCGGCGGTTGGCACCTGTGGTGCCGACGGCGATTTATGCGATTGGACTAAATTATCGGGAGCATGCGGCTGAAATGAACTCGGAGCTACCGGAATATCCCGTCGTGTTTATGAAAAGTACGGCTTCAGTTCTGGATCCGGATTGCCCGATCGAATTGCCCCGGCACCTGCATAGCGATCAGGTGGACTATGAATGTGAATTGGCTGTGGTGATTGGTAAGCGCTGCAAAAATGTGTCGGCCAAAGATGCGCTCGATTATGTGCTGGGGTACACTTGCTCGAATGATGTGAGTGCGCGTGATTGGCAAAAAAAACTTGGTGGCGGCCAATGGATGAAAGGCAAGAGCTTTGATACGTTTTGCCCGCTGGGGCCGGTGCTGGTGACGGCGGATCAAATTCCGAATCCGCAGATTCTACCCATCCGCACGATTCTGAATGGTGAGATCCGCCAAGAGTCCTATACGGGAGATATGATTTTTACTGTGGCTGAGTTGATTGCTTTTCTGAGTGGAAGTACGACTTTGTTGCCGGGCACTGTTATTTTGACAGGTACGCCTCCGGGGGTGGGCGTGGCTGCGACGCCGCAGCGTTTCCTGAAGCCTGGGGATGACGTGGCCATTGAGATTAGCGGTATCGGTAGGTTGAGAAATCCTGTGGTGGCGGAAGCTTAGTTTTCTTGGCCATTGACTGCCTGCCTTTCTGCTCGACGACTTAACTGCATAGTCTATCAAGGGAGGCTTATGTCGGCCACCGTATTTACTATTGCGAATCAAAAGGGCGGCGTCGGTAAGACGACGACTGCCATTAATCTCAGCTACGCGCTCGCGGATCAGGGCGTGCGCACTGTGCTGGTTGATCTCGACCCGCAGGCCAATGCCACGAGTGGGTTGGGGCTGGAGAAGCTTGAGGGCGGTAGCCTCTATGCGCCTTTGTGTGGCGAGGGCGGTGCGCTGGAGCGTGTGCAGCCAGTCGGTGCGAATGATTGTTTGTTCATGATCCCCTCAGAGGTGGACATGGCGGCGATTGAGATCGAGCTCTACCAACGGGAGGACTACTTGGTGCAATTGCGCGAGGTTTTGCGCCCGCTGCGTGAGTCGGACGACTACGATGCGATTGTGCTGGATTGCCCGCCTGCGCTGGGGATGCTTTCGATGAATAGCTTAGCGGCTGCCGATTATTTGATCATTGCACTACAATGTGAATACCTAGCGATGGAAGGCTTGGGCCAAATTCTTAAAGTGGTGGACAAGCTGCGTGATGCGGGAGTCAATGATGGCCTTCAGCTGGGTGGCATTCTGATGACGATGTTTGACCAGCGCACGAATCTGGGGCAGCAAGTTGTGGGCGAGGTGCGCAATCACTTCGATGAGCTGGTCTTTCGCAGCATGATTCCTCGCTCGATTCGACTGAGTGAAGCACCCAGTTTTGGGCAATCCATTTTCGAATATGAGCCGAACAGCGCGGGTGCGCATGCATACCGTTATCTGGCTGAAGAAGTGATTGAACGCTTTAAACTCGGCAAGTAGGGGCGCGACTTGTCACGCCCGCTGAATGATGCCCGTGATGAATCTGCCGGATTCAGTACCATACCTTGATCAGTTTTGCGATCATCTGGCGCATGAGCGTCGACTTTCGGAATACACGGTACGTAACTATCGCGCGGCAGTGGTGAACTTTGTCAGCGAGTTAATCGCGGTGGGTAAATGGAAAGGTGACTTCGCGAGCGTCAGTGCAATTCAGGTGCGCTCTTTCTTAATTGAAGCTGGTCGCTCGAAGGCACGCCGCACGCTACATAACCAGGTCTCGGGCTTGCGGGCTTTTTATCTTTATTTGCGTAAGCAAGGGCTTGTGGAGAATAACCCATTTACCGGGCTGACTTTACCGAAGCTGGATAAGCCACTTCCGAAATTTCTGACCGAAAGCCAAATGCGCGCTTTGTTAAACGCGCCGATTTTGCTCTGGAAAGATGGCAAGTTGGGGGAGTTCGAGGCCTTTCGCGATAGCTTGATTTTGGAATTGCTCTATGGGGGCGGTCTGCGGGTGAGTGAGCTCTGTGGTTTGAATCATGGTCAAATCGATCTAGGGCAGGGGGTGGCGCGCGTACATGGTAAGGGGCGGAAGCAGCGTTTGTGTCCGCTCGGTCCGGTTGCGGTGCAATGTTTAAAATTTTTTGTTCAGCGCTTTGAGCTGGAAGCTGCGCTGAATGCGCCGGTGGTGTGTAAGCGCAGCGGGCAGCGTATGGAGCCGCGTCAGGTTCAAAAACTACTGAAGACGCATCTGGCTGCGGCTGAGTTGCCGCTGGATATGACGCCACACAAGTTGCGCCATTCCTTTGCGACTCACTTGCTGGATGAAGGGGCCGATCTACGCGCGGTGCAAGAGCTGCTGGGGCATGCGAATCTATCGACGACCCAGATTTATACCCATGTCTCTATCGCACGCTTGAAGGAGGCGCATAAGCAAGCGCATCCGCGGGCATAGTGGACAGGGCGCAGTAGGTTTTGGTTTGTGAGTTCTCGCCGGGTAGTGATGTAATGTTATTCTCAATATGTGAATAAGTCTGTGAATAAGGTTGAGAATCCTGAGAATGAGACGTGAATAAGGTTGTGAGTAATGTGAATAAGTCGCGAAGTCAGGTGTATGGAAACTGATTTTTTAGCCGCCGCACGCCATGCTAAAGCGGCTCCAATTGGGCGTGGACGGGTTGATTATTTGGTCAACCGCCCAGCTGAAGGAGTGCATGATCCGGTTGATTGGCTGGATTTGGACACCGAGCAAGGCATAGTTGGAGATCGTTGGCGTGAGACTGCGTGGCTACGCTTGCCGGACGGTGCACCGGATCCGCGGGTGCAAGTCAGTCTGACAAATTCGCGGGTGATGCAGTGCTTTACCGGCACGGATGCAGGGGCTGTTTTTCGCTGTGGCGATAATATCTACACCGATTTAAATTTGATGCAGGCTCATCTCGCTGTGGGCACTCGTTTGCAAATTGGGGAGGCGGTGCTGGAGCTGAGCGATGTGGTCAACGACGCGTGTGGAAAATTTGCTCAGCGTTTCGGGGCGCAAGCCTTTCAGTCCGTGCGAGCAGTGGAGAACCTGCCGCTTCGCTTGCGCGGGGTTTTTTGCCAGATTGTGAGCGGAGGGCGTATTCGAGTCGGCGATTCGATTCGCTGTCTCGAATGATTGGGGGCGAGCAAGCCACGTTCATTCCCTACTTCTGAATCGGAGACGTGTGGGTGCCGGTTTGCTCGCTTTATAAGTAAGACTTGCGATTTTGCTAGGGGTGTTACTCTATTTTATGGGTATGTCTGAATTCCGCCCTTCTCAATATTTTATAATCTTAGGTAATCCGATTCCGAAATGGAAAGTTTACCTCAGTGTGGCTTCGGTCTTCATACTAATTTGTGGTGGTGCGGGCTCGCTTTTCTACATTATGTTGAAGAATCGTAATCTTTCAGCGCTTGCGTATGCCGCCGCGACGGAGGTGGCTGAGAGTCCTGTTGCATTGAAGAGCGCAGCTGCGCCACAGACAAAGGCTGCTGCAATTGAGGGGCGTGCGATTGATCGCGTTCAGACGCGTAATCTGTCTGTGCGCTCATTGTCCGCTGGAGAAACACGTTCTCCGTTGAGGCGCTTGTTGGAGCAGCATTTAGGTGTGACTGGTTTTGATCAGGTAAATTCTTATCTAGCTGAAGGCACAGTTGGTGTGGATGCCACTAATGAAATTGTGCTGATGGGGCGTGCCTCCAATTTATATAAGTATAAGGCAAAGTATTCCGATTCGGGGGCTGTAATAGAATTTGGCTTTGATGGAAGCAGCTCTTGGTTGCGTGGTGTGCAGTCGAAGCTCAGTCGTGAGGCTGCACAGTATTACACTAGCTTGGCTTTATTAGAGGGCTCAATGACTCACTTGGCATGGTCTTATTTATCTGCCGATGCTGCGGAATATGGTCTGAATTCAGTGTTAGAGTTGCAGCCCGAAGAAGCTTGGAATGGGCGTTCATGTGCCGTGGTTTTGAGTCATGGGATTTTGCCGATACCGATCTACCATTATATCGATGCGGAGACCTATCGAGAGGTATATCGACGCGCTACTTTGACGAATATCGAAGGCGACACGATCGAAGTAGGCATTGTTTTTGAAGCACCTGACCAGAATCTACATGCTTCTTTTCCGCAGGGCTATCAGCTCTATATTGACGGTGAATTACACGATGATGTGACATTCAGCAAATTCAGACTCGATCGTGTGATTTTGTCCTCACTCTTTGACCCTGCCGCGGACTGCATGTTTACAAAGCTTAAACCACGGCTGTAGCGCAGTCTGTCTTAAGCTTCTTCTGCTGCGAGCAAGATTCGTTTGCGCTCTCTGCGGTAATTGGCTTGGCCGAACTCGCTGCGCCAGTAGCGCCAAGGTAGCAGGGCGGTCGCAATGAAGATACATTGGCTACTCCAGAAGGCTAGTAACCAGTAGAAGCCGCTGTCGGTAAAGCCGTAGGAGTGAAGGCCCACGCCGAGTAGATTAGTGCCGAACCACGACCAGGCGGTGATGATGTTGCCGCAAATTGCGAGCGACATGAGGCCCCGCTCGCGGCAGATGCCGCCCCAGCGTGCGTGTAGGTAGATCGCCCCCATCACGACGATCATTAGCGCGCCGTTTTCCTTGGGGTCCCAGCCCCAGAAGCGCCCCCAACTTTGGTCGGCCCAAATACCACCCAGAATGGTGCCGACTAGGCTGAACAAGGTGGCAAAACATGTGATGCCGTAGACCATGGCGCTTAGCGAGCGAGCCGTTTCTTTGCTGAATGTTCGGCTGAAGACGCCAAAAATGACGAAGATTATCGCTAGAGCACCTGCGAGGAACATCGCGGAGTAACCAAAAGTGATGACCGTCACATGGGTGGCCAACCAGAAGTTGGAGTCCAAGACCGCACGCATCATTTCCATGGTGTCTCCGCTCATGGAGAGGTGATGAGCGACGATTAATGTGCAAAAGCCGACCAGGGAAGCCATCGCCGCTCCGATTCCATTCTTGTAGAATTTTTCGATCAGCGTGCCGAGCAAGGCGGCGCCCCAGCCTACAAACACGGCAGAGGAGTAGAGGTTGGTGACAAATACGCCATAGCGCTCTTGGATATACATGCGCGAAAGTAGGCCGAAAGTGTGAATACCGAAGGCGAGCAGTATCACCCAAAACGCTGCGCGACTGAGCTCGTGTGGCCAGCGTAGCCACGAGAGGCAGACAATCAGAAATACGAGCACGTAGAGTTGCATCGCGATGTAAAAGGGCTGAAATCCGTTAAAGATGCGTTCGAAATGCACGCGCCCAATGGAGTCGGGGAAATCGGCAATAAAGCGCTGGCGTAGCTCGCTCACTTCTTGATTGAAGGCTTCGGCGTCCCCCGAGCGGAAGCTCATGGTGAGGCTGGCATAACTGGTTACGTAAGGGCTGAGTGGGTCGCCTTTCATTACATCGAGCAATTCCAGACCGATGTTTTTCCAGTCTTCCAGAGGGTCAATGGGCGCGGGCGGTGGCACCACGCGTAGGAGTGCTGTTTGTGAAAGCTTAAGGTAGTCGTCGGCAAATGCGATAAAGCTGTTGAGGCGCTCGGCATCATAATCTTGGCCAGCCTGTTGCTTGCGCAGCTCCGCCATGCCCGGCTGGATCATTAAGGTGTAGCTTTGGTATTCTTCGTCTAACTTGTCGAGACGATCGGCTCCACCGATTGGATGCAGCGAGTGCATGATGCGGTGGTAGCGCATGAGCCCGTTGTTGATATCGACGATTTGGTTGTCGTAGGGGCTGCGCTTTTTGGGCTCTGGATTGACCTCGCTATGCAGTTTGCGCAACTCTTCTGAGTAGGGCAGCAAATCATTGAAAGAGTAGTAGCGCTCACCTTCTTTGGCTAGGCCGGCGAGGCCTAAGTCGTCGGGGAACTCGATTTTAAAAATCGGGTAAGTGTCGGCCAGTTCGGGGCGCATGGTGAGGTCCATGAACCACTCAATCGGGCTAAGCTGCTGTCCCTCGGCGGTCACGACTTTTTGGCGCCCCGATAGTAAGAGCAAGGTGTTGCGAGCGACGGAGTCGAGGGGCTTGATGCGACCGCCCACTTGCACGGGCAGTTCGGCGAAGCTTTCGAGGTCGAATTCGGATTCGGACTTAAAGGAGCGCAGGCCGCTGAATATGACTGAGGCGACGATCCCGAAAATGATGATGTAGATTAACTTTTTCACTATAATTTGCTGCGGTGTTGAGCGTGCTCTTTCAGCTGGATCACGCTTGCTTTGCGTTTGTTCAGTGTGGAGCGCAGCCCACACGCGTGGCCCGCCTCCGATTCTTGGATCAGGCTCATCGGCGCTTCCCGAGGAATTTTACGAAATGCATGCCAAACTGCACGCACATGCCGAGGCCCATCAGTAGGACACTGACGTAAGGTAGCAGCCAGCCCGGGTTGCGCACGACTTGAAAGATGGAGGTGCGATCTTGGTTGGTAAAAGACGCCTGATAAAAGGTGAGTCCTTCGTAGCGGAGTGGGTGGTTCATGTAGATCAGCGCTTTTTGGTTTTTCGTGCTGTCGCGGTGGTAGACCATCACTTCACTGGAGTAATTGTAGGGAATCTCGGTGCCCGGATATTTATCGTGCGAGAAATCAATCAATTCTACCTCAAAGGGGTAGTATTGACGCTGGAAGCGTAGGGCGATCTCCCAGGATTGATCGCCAGTTTCGACCATTTGCGGTGGGAAACGCTCGTCAATCACGTTGGACACCAGCCAAATGCCGAGTGAGTCTTCACCTTGAAGCACTTCCACATAGGCGGTGGCGGTATTGATATCGTTGTCGGCGTAGCTGACAGGTTTAGGCGTGCTGATGATGCCCATTTTGATTGCGGCCCCGCGTGTGGCTGGCGAATCTGTGGGCGCACCGCTGGTTGCGCGTCCGATTTCGGCATTGGGATAGTAGCTGACCGTGCGAATGCTGAGTGCCGTGTTGGGCACCTCGATGCGCTTGCCAGGCTTGAGCAGTTTGGCAGGGATCGCGTGCACGCTGTCGTACTCGGGGTGGTTGCGATCGATCAGCACCAGCTCGTTGTCGCGATAGCTCTGGGAGTAGTTGCTGCGGCCGCCTTCGTCCACGGGCATTTGGCTCTCCTTAGAGAGCAAGTCGGTCATTAGTTCACTCACCAGCAGGAGCACTAGGCCGAAGTGTACGAGAAAAATGCCGCTTTTCTTCCACGTCATTTTAAAACGTGTAAAGTGTGCTGCCAGCAGATTGATGAAGAGCAGCCCGCCGAGTAGGTAGCCTCCGGGCATTGGGATGCGTAACCAGAAAAGTTGATCGTAGCCGACCGCTTGTTCGGGATAGGCCCAGACCGCAATGAAGCTCTCGAAGTATAGTTTCTGAGTGTGCCAGATGCCGTATTGTACTTGATCCAGAGTGCCGAAGAAAATCAGCACCATGGAAAATGCCAGCAGCACGACTGTTAGTTTGAGCGAGCTAAAGAATTGGAAGAGAGACTTCATCGATTAGTGGTGCGTGTCTTGTATTTGCACGGAATCGAGGAAGGCTTTCATGGCCGCTTCATTTGAGAACACGGTGCCGTTATCGCCTAGTAGTTTGAAAAACCAGGTGTTGCCGTGGAAGGGGAGTAGTGCGCCTAGTATGCTCTGTTGCTCGCCTTCGAGGCGCACATAGAGTCCGCGATGCTGAGAGATGTTATAACCTTCGGTGTATGCGGGTAAGTCATCCGGCGTGGACGCCGCGAGCCCGATTTGTCCGCGCCAGCGATTGATATTCGCTAAGCGTCCGCCGACATCGCCGGGAAACACGAGTACTGTCAATTCGGCACTGCCATTGTCGTCGCTGATCTTAAGATTGGCCTTGCGAATGCCGCTCGGCACCAGCTCCTCCCAGCCTTCAGGCACGGTATAGCGGATCTCGCCCGCTTGATTGGCGGCTTCTTGCATGCCTGGTAGCACTTGCATGCCGCCAGGAGTGGAGACAGCTGCTTGACTCGGCGCAACAGGTGCGGACGTAGGTGCAGGACTCGGTGCGGGAGGCGCTACGGCACCGGGCATGGTGACGCTGCGTTCTTCCTTAGGAATTAGGTAGCTGGTAGGTTCGTCGCGCTCGCAGCCAGAAAAGGCTAAAAGCAGGGCGGTGGCAGCGAGGCTGCAGGTAGTGAAGTGTTTCATGGTGTGAGGAGGCTCGACTATGTGGATTCGTCAACCAATTCAGGTCCTGTATTCCTTCAACTAATAGTTACGATTAGTTGTTGAAGCGGAAGAGCGCGACATCGCCGTCTTTGAATTCGTAGTCTTTACCTTCGAGGCGGTATTTGCCGGCGTCGCGTGCTTTGGCCACGCTGCCAGCGGCGATGAGGTCCTCGTAGGCGACGACTTCGGCCTTAATAAAGCCGTGTTCGAAGTCGGTGTGAATCACGCCGGCGCATTCGGGGGCCTTCATGCCTTTGTGGAAGGTCCATGCGTGCACCTCTTGCACCCCAGCGGTGAAGTAGGAGGCGAGGCCGAGCAGGTCGTAGGTTGCGCGGATGAGTAGTGAGACGCCGGAGTCTTTGACGCCTAATGAGTCTAAATATTCGGTGGCTTCTTCTTCGTCGAAGTCGATCAGCTCCGCTTCGACGGCGGCTGAAATAATGCAAGTGCCCGCACCATGGTGCTCGCGCGCAAATTTTTCAACTTGCGCCACATATTGGTTGTCGGAGGGATCGGCTAGGTCGCCTTCGGCCACATTGCAAGCGTAGAGCACGCGCTTGGCAGAGAGGATGGTCAAGCGCTTGAGCACCACGTGCTCATCTTCAGTCATGTCGAGGGTGATCGCAGGCTTGGTCTCATTCAGGTGTGGCAACAGACGCTCGATGAGGGCGAGGTTCTCAGACGCTTCCTTGTCACCGCCGCGCGCCTTTTTGACAAGTTTCTCCTTCTGACTTTCGAGCGAGCTGATGTCGGAGAGGATGAGCTCTGTATTGATCACTTCGATGTCACGGATCGGATCGATCGAGCCCATGTTGTGGATGATGTCGTCATCCACGAAACAGCGCACCACGTGCACGATTGCATCGACCTCGCGGATGTTCGCGAGGAATTTGTTACCGAGGCCTTCGCCCTTGCTCGCGCCCTCGACTAAACCGGCGATGTCGACGAACTCGATCGCTGCCGGGATGATCTTGTTAGTCTTGGAGAGCTCACGCAGTGGCTCCAGACGAGCGTCCGGCACTTGCACGACGCCCACGTTGGGGTCGATCGTGCAAAACGGATAGTTTGCCGACTCCGCCTTACGTGTGCGCGTAAGAGCGTTGAACAGTGTACTTTTGCCCACATTGGGGAGACCTACAATACCAGCTTGAAGCATAGCCGCGAAAAGATGCCGCAGATCGGGCGTAGTGCAATGCTAAATGACACGGCTCTAGCAACTAGGATTCTGCTGCGAATACACCGCTTGGTTGACTTTAGCCAATGAGCGTATTTAAGTGCGCGTTTAAATTTTTCTCGAATCACTTTTTTATATATCCGCTGTGAATCAACCAGTCCCTATTAATATCGATCAATCTAGGATCCTCGTTGTCGATGACGACGAGATTATCCGCAAGTTATTGCGCCGAGTGCTCGAACGTAGTGGCTTTGTAGTCGATGAAGCGGGCTCTGGGGAGGCTGCGATTGAACAAATTCAAGCGCATCGTCCGGATCTGATTTTGCTCGATGTGGTCATGGATGGGATCGATGGTTTCATTACTTGTCGGAAAATTAAGAATTCGGAAGGCATGGATGAAGTGCCGATTATTTTTGTTACCGGCCGCTCCGATACTGGCTCGATCGTCGAGGGACTGGATGCAGGTGGAAGTGATTACATTACGAAGCCGATCAATCGCCACGAGGCTTTGGCTCGCATTCGTAATCATTTAAAGATGCGAGTCTTGATGCGTTTTCAGCGTGAGTTTATTGATGGCTTGAAGAAAGCCAATCTCGCGAAAAATCGGATTATCGGCATTGCATCACATGATTTGCGTAATCCGATTGCTTCGATCCGTGGGCTTTCTGAGTTCTTGGAAGAGGCGGGGCCGTTGACTCCAGACCAACGCGAGATCGCCTACACGATTCAGTCGACCTCCGATTCGATGCTACATCTCGTAGACGAGTTGTTGGATCTCTCGGTGATCGAAAGTGGCGAAGAACGCAGCGATTGCGAGCCGTGTAGTATTCAGGAAATTGTCGCATCTTCGCTCAATATTTACCAGTTCACGGCAAATAAGAAATCCATCGAACTCTTGCTCGAAGACGAGGGAGAGATCCCTGGTGTGCTTTTGTTGGATAAGATGCAGTTTCGCCGCTTGGTAGATAATGTTTTGAGCAATGCGGTGAAGTATTCACCACCCGAAACTTCTGTTTCGGTGCTGTTGAAGCGTGAAGGGGACTTGGTCAAAATCATCGTCGCCGACGAGGGGCCTGGTATTCCAGAGGGGGAGATGCACAAGCTCTTCACCGACTTTGGCAAAACATCGGTCCAGCCCACGGGCAATGAAACCAGCACAGGACTCGGGCTCTCCATTTGTAAGAAGATCGTCGAATCGCATCATGGCAGAATCTACGCGGGGAATCGTGACGGGGGGACCGGGGCGGTCTTCACTATCGAGTTCGATGTCAACAAACTCGCTGTTCGTGTCTAGTTCGGTGGCCTGCCTTTCGCTTAGCGCCTCTCGCTTCGCGCTGACATCTGCATAAGCTTCACTGCGCGCGCATGATGTCGTGCAGCGTGAGCATGCCTTGCAGTTGCTTCGACTCGTTGAGGACGATCAATTTATTGCTGCCGCTGCGGGTCATCAATTCCAAGCATTTGCCGGCTTCTAAGGTGGCATCGATGTGGGGCAATTGACACAGCGTCAGCGCGTCGATACCGAGCTCGCTACTGAGTGCATGGTCTTGCAGGTAGTCGTAAAATTGCTCTCTGGCCAGCACGCCGCAATGCTGTCCGCTGTGCGCATCGTAGATCGGATAGTAGCTGTGTCGCTCGCGGCTGAGGATCTCTGATACCTGTTGCAGGGATGCGTCATTGCGAATCTGTAGAATGTCGCGAGTCATTAGGTCACCCGCAGTGCTTTGCAACACGGTTTGGGGCAGCGTGTGTAGACGAGCCTGAATCTCACTCGATGAGCGATACTGCCGTGCGGAGTTTTCCATTTGCTGGCGCATCGAGGTACTGCTTTCGAGCAGAGTTTTAAACGATTCGCTGCCGAGCCCTACCAGTGTCGTCTCTTCGGCCGCAGTGGCCTTGAAGCGCCAAATCTGATCTGTGAGCAATGCCCGCTCGCCGAAAGATTCACCGCTGCCTACGCTTTTGACGATGTCGCCATTACTGTCGGTTATTAGAATGCGGCCCTTTTTGACGATGTAAAAAGAGAAGGCAGGCTCGCCGGGGTTAAAGAGCACGTTACCTGCCTCCAGGTGCATTTGCTGTAGCGTTTTGGTATAGCGCGGGCTGAGTAAGTTGATGTCGCGGGGGAAAAACAAATCGAGTGTCCAGTCGATCAACACACGCAGCTTGCGATCCAGCCCAGGGAGTTTGGCTAGATAGATCGTGCGCCACATCCACCAGGCGATAAATCCGGAAAAGCGCATGCCCGCGATCTCGGCCACTGCAGTATGGTGCCCGATGGCAGCTAGTTCGCCCAGTCCTTTGAAGCGGAATGGACGCACTGGTTCTGCGCGTAAAAAAGCGTTCAGGTTTTTGCCTAATAGTGTGCCTTGGCGCATCGCAAACTGCGCAGTTGAAGGACAGAAGCTGCCCTCTTGCTCGCTCAACGGCACTGCGGCGCAATCGCCCGCCGCCCACAGCCAATCGTAGCCAGGCACCTGCATCGTCGCGCTGGTCTGTATGCGCCCGTGCATGCTGTCCACTCCGGTGTCTTCGATCAGTTTTAGGGTGAGCGGGTGTGGGGCCGTGCCTACCGTGGAGACGCATGTGTTTGTCTCGATGATCTCCCCGTTTTGCAGGATCACCTGGCTGGAAGTAAGCGCTTTGACCCGCTGCTTTAGGAGTATTTTCAGTCCGCGGGCTTCAAGTTTTTTCTTGGCATACTCCCCCAGTGAGGTGCTTAGCGTGGGCAGTAGGTGCTCGCGGCTGTGCACGAGGTAGACTTGGAAGTCTTTGGCACTTACATTGGTATAGTATTGGTTGATTCCTTGGAAGAGGTCGAGGATTTGGCCTGCTGTTTCCACGCCAGAGTAGCCGCCGCCGACGACAACAAAGCTGAGTAAGCGTTGCCGCCGCTCCGCATCGATCACCAAGTTGGCTTCTTCGAAGCGTGCCAGCACGGTGGCGCGCAACTTCATCGCGTCGCCCACGTTTTGCATCAGGAAGGCGTGTTCCGGCATGCCCGGCACGCGACTCAAATCGACCTTTGCCCCCAGCGCATAGACTAAGTGCTTGAATCGTATCGTTACCGGTGGCGAAAAGGCCCCCGGGCGAATCGTCAGTTGCTTGTTCTTGATGTCGATCTCTTCGACGCTGGCTTTATACACTTCCAAGCCGCGACAGAGGTGCCGGATCGGGTTCACTACGTGGCGCGGCGAGAGAGAGGCGCTGGCCACTTCGGGCAACATGGGTTGGAAGACCATGTAGTTCTCGTCCGCAATCAGCCCGATGCGGGTGCGAGAGCCTTTGCTCAATCGCTTGAGTAGAGCTTTGCCGCAATACACCCCCGCAAATCCTCCGCCTATGATTGCAATGTCCAGATCGAGCTTCTTTTTCTTTTCCTTCATCGTGTGTTCGGTAATATAGCCAGAGTTATGAAAAAACAAAATCCTAAGAACGCTTCTTCGAAGCGGAACCCCGCTAAGGCGCTTCGCAAGTTGCATAAACGACTCGGGAGCCAAGTGTCTGTCGATGAAGACAGCTGTTTCCGTGCCTCTTTGGATAATCTTCGTCTTTCCGCGCTGCCTGAGGCGGTGATTCAAGTGCAGGAGCCGCAAGACGTAAGAGTGGTTTTGAAATTAGCCAATAAACATGGCATTCCCGTCACCACGCGAGGCGCGGGCACGTCAGCTACTGGGTCGGCGGTGCCGATCCAGGGGGGCTGGGTGCTCGACCTCTCAGGCTTGACTCAAATCGAGATCGATCCTATCGCGCGGATCGCTACTGTGGGCGCGGGGGTTGTGACTGCGGATTTGCAGGATCAAGTGGAGGCCCTTGGCTTATTCTTCCCGCCGGACCCTTCTTCTAAAAAATACTCTACTATCGGTGGTAATATTGCCTGCAATGCCGGCGGCATGCGTTGCGTGAAATATGGCGTTACCCGCGATTATGTGCTCGGCTTAACGGGCTTCTTAGCCGACGGCAGCCCCTTTGAATTTGGATTGCCGCTTAAGAAATACGTTTCCGGCCTAAATCTGCGCGATCTCTTGATCGGATCCGAAGGTACGCTGGGTGTGATCACCTCGGCGAATCTCAAATTGGTGCCGCTGCCGGAAAAGCGCTGGACTGGCATGTTTGCGTTTAAAAGCGAAGCGGCCGCGTTGCGTGCGGTGGTGGGTCTATTTAAGGCCGGAGTGAGCCCATCGATTTTGGAGTTTCTCGACCGCCAATCGGTGGGTTGCGCCGAAGCGTATACGGGCAAGAAAATCTTTGCCGGTCAGCCGCGAAGCTCCATCTTGTTGATCGAGCTCGATGGCCTCCCTGTCGAAGTGCGTGCGCAGCGTAAGTGCCTGCTCGACTTTATGGCCGGCGTTGCGGTTGCGCATCGTGAAGCGCGCACCGACTTGCAGGCTGAAAAGCTCTGGCAAGTGCGCCGCACATGTTCGCAGTCCATGTTCTCGATCGCCGATACCAAGCTGAATGAGGATGTGGTGGTGCCCATTCAAAAGCAAGCCGAGCTCATTCGCTACACCATTGCGCTCAAGAAGGAGATCGGGCTGGCGACACCCACCTTCGGCCATGCTGGCGATGGTAATTTACATGTCCATATTATGTATAACCGCGCCAGTGAGAGCGACGCAGCCAAAGCAAAGGCTGGCATTCAAAAGCTGATGCAGAAAGTCGTCGAACTCGGGGGCGTGATTACCGGCGAGCATGGCATCGGTCTCGCCAAGGCGCCCTTTATGGAGATGCAACACAGCAGCGCCGAAATCGCTGCGATGCGTGCTGTCAAAAAAGCACTCGACCCATTAGGAATACTTAACCCTGGTAAAATCTTTGAAGCTTTCGAAGTCTGGGACCACGAACTAGTTGACGTTAAGCTTCCATGGGATCATCATTAATTTATGAGTGAAGAATTACGTATCGGCCTTACTACCTGTGATAATCAAGACGTTGCGGATCGGATCGCGACCGAGCTCGTAGAGCGCGGTCTCGCTGCTTGCGTTAAGATCGATGCCAACGTGCGTGCCATTTATAAATGGCAGGGCGAGTTGCAAGATCACTCAGAAATCCGCCTGATGGTTAAGTTCTCATCCGCCAATTCAAAGTCGATCGAAGCCTTCATCAAGGCCAATCATCCTTACGAAGTGCCAGAGTGGATCGTCTTGCGTCCCGAGCACGTGTGCCAAAAATACCTCGATTGGGTCACCGCTTAATCGGCTTCCAGTACTTCCGTGCCTGCCTGTGCAGTTGCAATCATCGCGGTGTTAAGGCGATTCTTCAGTACGAAATATGCGATCATCGCCGGGATGCCAATGACCAAACCAGTTGCGGTGGTGATTAAGGCCTCGCCGATATCACCTGCCAATAATTCGGGGCGGCCCATGCCGCCTCGGCCGATGGTTTGAAACGCGCTGATCATCCCGCTCACTGTGCCCAGCAGGCCGATCATCGGCGCCACGGAAGCCACTACGTTAAGGTAAGTCACCCATTGGCTGACGGCATTCTCCTCCGCTTCTAAATTTTCGATGAAGAGGTTTTCGGCTTTTTCACGATTTGTGCCCAATTTTGGCAGCGCCGGTGCCAAGGCACGTCCGAGTAGGGTTTTGCCTTCGGCGATCGTGCTTTGCGCTTGTTTGTAATCCTTAGCCGCCACTGCGACGCTGGCAGCTTGCACTTGTTCCACGCTGAAAAACTTCTTACGGCTGGTCTCCTTCCATGAATAGAAGATTAAGAAGAACATTGCCAGTGAGCATGCGCCCAATGGATACATCGCCCAGCCTCCCTGTTGTATCAGTCCCCAAAGATTGAGACTGTCACTTGCCGCAGCTTCACTTGTCTCTTGAGCCTGTAGCAAGCAGGGGGCTAGCAAGCTAGCGAGCCAGAGCCCCCGCTGGCGAGTCCGGCGGATGCAGTCGCAGCGACTATGCTGTAGGCTCGCGTGGACGGTCTGGAGTGCTGGAGCCAATTGAGAGAGGTTTATAGATGTTTTAATGCGATTCAGGAATGTCTTCATGGTCTTGTATGTATTGGCTAATTTCTTTCAGCGTGGCTTGCAAGCTGCGGTTTTGGACAGGCCATTCAAATCCGCGCGTTTGCATTTCTTTAAAGAGAGTTGCGGCGTAGCTGCGCTCACGTAATCCTAAGGCCGCGCCGATGGCGACTGCATAGCATTCGGCCAAGTGGTCGGTCGGGATCGGTGAGGCAAACACGATCGGTCGTAGGGCGAGGTCGAGCGCCTCTTCGTAAGCCTCGGATCGTAAGCGTGCGGCGCCTAGCACATAGTAGCCCAGAGCTGATTCACCAAAGGGCTTGCGGCGGGCCACCCAGACTTCCGCTAGAGGGACGGCTTGTTCGTAGAGCTCCAGAGTTTGGTAGCTTTTTAGTGTCGAGTCATCCAGAGCACGCAGTGCGGCGGGGTGCTCAATTTGTGGGCGCAGTGTTTGGATGATTGCGATGGCCCGCGCCGGTTTGGGAGAGTTTAAGACCAAATCGACATAATAGGTGAAAAAGTGTGACTCACTTGCTGGTAGTAATGGAAGTAGCGGGCCACGTTGTGCATAGAGCATCGACATTAGCTCCAGCGCATCTTCGGTGTTGCCGGCCAGCATCCATTCCGTCGCTACAGATTTATAACTTTCGCCGGGCACCGAAATTTCGCTGATTGCGTCTGTCTGAAACGTGAAAATGATTTCGCCTGCGCCCTCTGCTGTAGCGATTTGTATTTGTTCCTCGGATACGCGAATTGCATTGCCGGTGACTGTATTCCGATTCTTTAGCTTCAGTGTGATCGGCTCCATCAAGTCTGCTTCGATTGCAGCTCGTTCGTCTACAGGGATCGCGAAGGCTACCGTTGGTAAGACTGGCGTGATTAATAAAGACAGTGTGCCTAGCCAGGTTGAAATGGTTGGAGTCCCGCCTTTAGGCGGCTGCGTTGGAGTGGGGCCGCCTAAAGGCGGGACTCCAACGCTTAGCAGACGTCGTGTAAATGACCACATGTTCACAACTCCACCTCCTTGTCATCCGCGGCCTGCTGCTCGACCAGCGCGCTGCGTGCTTGCGCGGCTTCTTCCAGTCGTGGTAGCTCTGCTTCGGCCAGTGCATATTGAGGATAGGCTTTTAATCGATCATCGCGCAAGAGCTCGGCGACTGTGTTGCGTGCGGCGATGGGATCATCGATCTCTGCGAAGAGTTGTGCGCTTTCCCAATAGGCTTCCACCATCAGCTCGGGGTAGGCGCGGTAGAGGGTGTAAATACGCTGCCAGTATGGAATCGCGCGTTTGGGATTGTCTTCTTCTGTCTCGATACGCGCCAGCCCGGCTAGTGCTCGCGCGTGCGGGCGCCCGCGCATTTCTTTAATTTGCAAAATTTCGTTTAAGGCCTCGCGAGCAGCGGTATAAACCCCTTGCCGCATCAGTATATCAGCTGCCAGTAAACGTGCGTCTGCTGCGAGTGGATGGGTTGGTGTTTCTTCCAAGAAGCGAATCAGCCAGCGGCGTGCTTCGTCCAGGCGTTGATGCTTGGCTGCCAATTTAGCTTTGCCGTAGAAGGCAGCTGCGCGTTCGAAGCGTTTGGGGTATTCGTTTAGAATTTGTTCAAAGTAATCGTCGGACGATTCATAGCCGCGCTCAATCAGCACGATGCCCACCTCCGCGAGTGTTTCCGGGTCTTGTTGCTCAATGGGCACTAGGCGATGAATCGAAAGCAAGGTGGCATCCGCTGTTGCATCGTCGATCCTGCGCCGCTGCCGATGTGCGGTGAATTGTGTGAGCCGGGCGAACCATGTGAGTTTGCCGTCCTTTAGGCTTTGCTCGCTGCTTTCTTGTAGCCATGTGTCAAAACTAAGGCCCGCTGCGTCCTCTGCGCGCTTAAACAAATCGCTATATGCGGAGAGTAGTGAGCTCACTGCTCGCGCCTTGGGATCATCGCCGAAGCGTGCGAGGGCATCTTCATACAAAGGGAAGGCCTCCTCGGCGCGATCTTCCTGCTGCAGCGACCAGCCGATCCAGTAAAGTGCCTCACTTACCCGTGGACGCTCATTGGCATCCGGACGATCCACATAGTTTTGCAGCTGTGTGCGTAGTAGATCGTAGCGTTCCAGCGCTTTATAGATTTTGGAGGCCTGAAAGACCGCGTAGTCATAAATGAGTGGTTCATCCGCTGGCACTTGGCGAAAGGCAGCTGCAGCGGTGGTGAGCTCTCCGAGGCCCATGTAAATGTCGCCCTTCAGTGCCAGTGCTTCGCCATAGCGCGCATGGTCTGCGAAATGATCGATTACATACTCGATCGTTTTGAGTGCATTTTCGTAGTCGCGCTGGGCGTAATACAAGTTGGCGATCCGGTAGTTTATTTCCGGATACAAGGGGTGCTTGGAGCTGCGCTTTTTTAAGTCTAGAAGACGTTGTAGGCCTTCGTCGTAATTGCGCTCAAAGAAATAAGTGAGCCCTGCCCAGAGTTCGAGTTGAGTGAGCAGCTCACTTTTCGGGTATTGAACGAGTGCAGTTTCGAAATTCTCGCGTGCGGTGGCTTGTTGTTCCAACACGCTATAATTGTAGCCGCGCGTGAAATACCAGCGTGGGGCTTGCTTGTCTTGTGGGAAGTTGGCGATCAAGCGGTCGAGCACATCGATGGCATCGTAAAATTTGCCTTCGCCTTGGTAGGCGCGAGCGATCAGGAACAGGGCATTGTTCGCCAGTGCATGCTTGGGGTGCAGACTCAGGAATTGCTCCGCAGTGCTGCGTGCCGCCTCCCAGCGCTTCGCTTCATTGAGTGCGACAATCCAGCGGTAGTGCGCTTCCGCCCTTAGCTCCTTCTCGTAGCTTTCCTCCAATGCGATGCTGCGAAAGAGGATGGCTGCCTCGCGATAGCGACTGGCCAGTAAATAGGCCTGCCCCGAGCGTAGAAATAAGCCCGGCGTGTAGTCCTCCATATTTTGCAAGCGGTCCAGTTGACGTTCTAGGCGCGCGATGAGCTGTGCGGAGTGATTCTTCCAGATGCTAGAGGCGAAGGCGGCTTGCTGGCTAAAGCTCGCCCGTGTGCTGGCTAGGCGCTCGCGCTGCTTCTCAATCAGCACATCACGCGGCAGAGTCAGACGGTAGGCGCGGATCGCTTCCAGATAGAGGCCGTCCGCGAGTAGCACATCGCCCGCGTCCAGCGCGGCAAAGCTCAGCACCGCGATATCGGGCATCGCGGCCACATTCCAGTCTGTGCCGAAGAGTAGGCTCAATGCGCGAGCCGAGTCCTTCGATTCGCTGGCGATCTGTAGCGCCCGCAGGCGCGCCTGCATGCGGAGCGTGGCCGGCGCGTCCGAACTGTAAAACGCGTCTAACTTTTCATTCGCACTGGCGAGTTCGCCAATTTCGTAGAGCAAGTCCGCTTCTTGCAGCTTGGCGAGAGCCGCCTCATTGGAGCCAGGGAAATTGAGTTGAAAGCTGCGAAAGGCATGCGCGGCCGCTGCCAGCGCATCTGTTTGTGAAAGAGCGATCGCATAATTATAGATCGCAAAGGCGCGCACCCCGTCGCGCGGGGCATGTTGGCTCAATAATTCCTCAAAAAATACCAGTGCACCCGTCGGGCGGTCTGCCATCAAAGCCGCATAGGCCCGCACGGGCAGCACTGAGCTTTGAAAATTCGAGTCCAGAAATTCCGGTTCTTGACCAAAGTCCAGTTCAATACTCTCGAAGGCCCAATAAGCCTGGGCATAGTTCCCCTCTGCAAAGGCTGCCACTGCCGCATCCACCTGTTCTTGTAAAGTCTGGGCTGAGATAAAAGGGCATGCAGCTATCGTTAGCGCAGCCCAAGAGGCTGTCAGGAGAAGTTTTTTTCTCAACCAGTGTCGCGGCATAACAGGAATTATTAGGCTGTAGATCTTCAGAAAAAGGGCGAACTAAATTTCTGTGAAAATGTTAGTTGACAGCGCCAAAAAATATGATGCACTTCGCCACTTCTTTGGATCAACGGGGTGTAGCGCAGCCTGGCTAGCGCATCTGGTTTGGGACCAGAGGGTCGCAGGTTCGAATCCTGTCACCCCGACCAAAGAAAAGCCTCCGCGCAAGCGGAGGTTTTTTTTGGTCTATAGGGGGCTACGGTCCGTAAAGGTAGCGGGTTGCTTTAGCGCCCGTTCGAGTGAGGGTGGAGCGCAGCTTGTCCGCGAGTGAACCGAGCCTAAAGGACTCGGCTACGGCCCACAAAGGTAGCGGGTTGCTTTAGCGCCCGTTCGAGTGAGGGTGGAGGCGGCAGCTTGTCCACGAGTGAACCGAGCCTAAAGGACTCGGCTACGGCCCACAAAGGTAGCGGGTTGCTTAGCGCCCGTTCGCGTGGGGGTGCCTGCAAAAAAAAGACCTCCGCTGGCGCGGAGGTCTTCGGGACTCAGCCTCCCGTAGGAGTGGAGCGGCGGGGGCTGACTTAATTTCTATGTGCCGCTGGGGCGGCATCGTTCTTTTCGCTGCTGTCCAGCTCGGGGTGGCGGATCATATCGTGATTGGCGCCGCCGGGCGCAACCATCGGTAAAACCTGCTGCTCGGGGCAGATCGGGACGTGAATGAGAACCGCGCCTTTCATCGCAAAAGCTCGCGCCAGCGCGGCGTCGATGTCGGGCTCGTCGGCGAGGTCGACCGCAGCGATGCCCATCGATTGCGCCATCATACAAAAATCGGGCCCTTGCTTGAATTTGGAGGCGGACAGACGTTTGCCGTAAAACAATGTCTGCTGCTGGTGAACGAGGCCTAAAGTCTGATTGTTCATCAAGACGATTTTCAGATCCGCACCTTCCTCCGCGGCAGTGATCATCTCTTGGTTGTTCATTAAGAAACTACCATCGCCGCTGATGCAAACAACAGTCTCGTCGGGATCAGTGAGCGCGGCGCCGAGAGCGGCCGGCAAGCCGAAGCCCATGGTGCCGAGACCGCCGCTCGTCAACCACTGTCGTGGACGCATGAACGGGAAGGCCTGGGCCGTCCACATCTGGTGCTGGCCAACATCGGTGGCAACGATGGCGTCGCGCCCCGCGTGGCGAGCGATGGCGGCAATCAAGCCGTAAGGACGGGTGGCATCTTCCGCGCCGGGTGTGTTCATCGGGTGTTCCGCTTTCAATTCGGCGATCCGTGCATTCCAATGCGTGCGCGCGCGTGGCGGCAATGTGGGCAGCAATTGATCCAGCGTGGCGGCGACGTCGGCGCAGATCGAGAGTGTGGGCTGGCGGATTTTTCCCAGTTCACTACTGTCAATATCTATGTGAATAACTTTCGCATTAGGGCAGAACTCGGCCACTTTGCCTGTCGCGCGGTCGTCGAAGCGTGCGCCGACTGCAATCAGTAGGTCACACTCCTGCAAAGCCAGGTTTGTATAGGGCGCAGCGTGCATTCCAAGCATTCCAAGTGACAATCTATGCTCCGTTGGCATGGCGCCCATCGCCATCAAAGTGTTCACCGTGGGCAGATTTGAGCGTTCCGCGAGGGCGCCAACTTGTTCACATGCCTCACTGTGAATAACTCCGCCGCCCAGATATAAGATCGGTCGTTCGGCAGCTTCGATCATCGTCTGCGCTTGTTCGATCGCTGGGCTCTCCGGTTCGATGCGTGGAGTGGCGCTGCCGATCTCGGGCCACTCATCAAACTCGATGCTGGCGTTCTGAACGTCCTTGGGAATATCGATCCAAACCGGGCCCGGCCGGCCACTGGCCGCGATGCGAAAGGCCTCGGGAAT
>NZ_JARXHW010000046.1:0-34152 GCF_031127805.1 Thalassobacterium maritimum
TGGATTGCCAAGCGCTTGAACATGGGGCACCCTTCCAGAGTCACCAATCTCATACGTGAATCAAATGAATGAAGAATGTTTATATTCTACGTTTGCCCCCCCCCTCTTTTTCAAGGAAGTCCACGCCAGGACGCATCCGTCAAATAATGGGAGTTGCGAAAAAGACTAAAACCCGTATGAATATCCTCATGACTCAATCCGTGAAATACTGCATCTATAAACAGGACGGCTTTTATGTCGCCCAATGTCTGAACGTGGATGTGTCCAGTTTTGGCGAGACCGTCGAAGAAGCCATCTTCAATATCAAGGAAGCTCTGGAGCTGTATTTTGAAGACGCCGATCCATCCGCATACCAAAGCGTGGAAGAGGTCTTAATCGGAGAGAGCCTGGTCAGTGCCTAAGCTGCTTAGTTCAGACGAGATCGTGAAGATCCTTTTGGCCAACGGCTTTGAGTTGGTCTCGTAGCGTGGCAGCCACCAGAAGTATCGCAACGCCTCCGGCGATACCGCGATTGTTCCGGCTAGTCGCAAGCAGATGCCGCACGGAACAACGCAATCGATTATCCGTCAGTCCGGCCTAGATCGCAATCTGTTCAACTAATCTCCTTTAGCCGCTTTTGCGCCTTGTTGGCCGCATTCACAGAGATACAGAAATATGAAAAATTTAAAAGATCAGTTCGCCGCCCAAGTGGCTCAAACACGTCAGGCAAAACCTGAATTTATGCAAAAAGTCGACGCTCTGATTGAGCAAGCGCGCGCCGCGGAAGTAGGCGCCTTGGCTACCCGTGAGGGGGCGGCTGCGCCAGATTTTCAATTGCCAGACCCGCAGCAGCGGACTGTGGCTTTGCGCGATTTACTCTCTCAGGGGCCGGTGGTACTGATGTTTTACCGGGGCAGTTGGTGTCCGTATTGTAACCTACAGCTGCGTGCCTTGCAGTCGCGCTTGGCAGAGATTCATGAGCTTGGCGCTCAGCTGGTGGCGATTAGTCCGCAAATGCCGGATCAGTCGTTGACGCAAGTGGAGCGCGACGCGCTGGAGTTTGTTGTGCTTTCGGATCAAGACTGCCGTGTTGCCAGCGACTACGGCGTCGCTTGGGAGGTGCCCGAGCCGTTGCTGGAGCACATGCGTAAAGATCGCAAATTGGACTTGGTGGACATTAATGGCGGCAATGGCAGCCGCTTACCGATTCCGGCGACTTTTGTGGTCGGCAGCGATGGACGTGTCGCCTGGCGCTCGGTGGATGTCGACTACCGCACACGTGCCGAGCCGGACGATGTGCTCGCGGCTGTGCGTGCATTGCATCGCTAGCTTACGGTTACACTTGCTTGATTTTAGGAGTCATTGACCACGCGACGCCGCCTATGACCAGTGCTGAAGCGATGGCTAGGCGCAGTGTGAGGCGCTCATTGATAAAAATGATGCCACCCAAGGTGGCGAGCAAGGGCACTAACAGTTGAGCAATCGCAGCTTGAGTGGTTGCCAGCTTGGGAAGTGTTGTATACCATAAAACATAGCCTAAACCCGAGGTCACGCTCCCGGATAAGAGCGCGAGTAGGATCCCTGGAGCGCTTAAGTCTACGTATGCGAAGGCGTAGACACTGCTTGCCAATGCAAAGGGGGCCGCTTTTAGGAAATTGCCCGAGCTGACTAAAATGGGAGACGAGATGCCCTTGCCTGCGATGGAGTAGACGCCCCAAGCCACGCCACTGAGCAGCATCAGAAGTGCGCCGAGTGGGTCTGGCGCGGAGACCCCAGGGGAGACTAAGTAAACGATCCCTGCGATGGCGACCGCGAAGGCAGTCCATTGACTGCGATGCATACGTTCACCTTGGCGGTGCGCGGCCAGCAGCATGGTGATTTGGACCGCTCCGAACAGTATTAAGGCACCCGTGCCAGAGCTTAGGGAGCGATAGGCCATCGAAAATGCGGCGGCGTAGGTATAGAGCGCAAATCCTGAGCGCCAAGAGCCCTGTGCCCAACCAGTGCCCGCGCCTGGGATAATCCAGATCGAGAGCGGAACTAATACCATGACAGCTCCGAGGAGTCGCAGCGAAGTAAAGGAGTAGGGGTCAATCGCAGCTCCTTCCAACGCTAGCCGACACAATACAGAATTACCGGCGAACGCGATGAGCGTCAGCGCTGTTAAGCAGAGGACCTTGATCTGTGGGAACATGTGCTTGGGAGCCGCGCCGCAGTTGCTTATTCCTGCGAAGGTGGTCGGGAGTGCTATAAGTAGAGAGTGGAGAGTCGCTCGCTAAGAGTGAGCGCTGCAGCGCTTGGCTGCGGTCACACTTATGCACGGCACCCTTGGTGCCATGACTCTTTGCTGGAAGCTCGATGAGTTTTCATCCTTATCAGTCTCGCGTCGTACTGGATTCACGTAAATTAACGGTTCCACTCCAGTGTCTGCCAGGTGAGTGCTTCAGCTCTTTGCTTCGGCTTCGATTGCTTCCACGATCTTGGCGTAGATCGCTGCGACGGGCATCTGGGCCAGTTCGCTGGAGTGGATGCGGGCGACGTTGAGCTCGGGCAAGGTGTCCAGTGACTCAGAGAGGCAGACGTCGCGGTTGGCTTCCACCTCTTCGACGCGGTCGATCGGGGTGAAGTGGGGCGCGGACTTGAGCGCTTGCGGGTGCTCTTTGACCAGTTTTAGGATGGCTTTGACCGCTTCGGCGAAGCGGTCGAGCTCGGCTTGGGTGTAGCTCTCGGTGGGCTCGATCATGAGGCCGAGGGCTTCGGGCCAAGCCACGGTGGGGGCGTGGAACCCGAAGTCGAGGAAGAGCTTGCCGATGCGTGGTGCGGCGTCGCTCTTGCGTAGGCCGACACTTTCGAGCGCCCCGAAGTCTTCGGTTTTGAGCGAAAGGATAAATTCGTGCATGCGCGGTTCGGCGTCGGAGCCGGTCGGCAGGGTGGCGTAGTCTTCGCGCAATTGCTCATGCAAGTAGCGGGCACTCAGCACCGCCATGGCCGACATGCGGCGCACGCCTGCGTGGCCGAGGCGCAGCAGGTAAGTGAGGCAGCGCACCTTGTGGGCGAAGTTGCCCCAGTGACGGTGGAAGGAGCCAATCGACTTTTCCGCTTTGACGGGTGTGTAGGTGGTGCCGTCGAACTCGATTTGGTAGCCAGGCAGGAAGGGCAACAGCTTTTCACTGACCGCGACGATGGCATCGCCGGGGCCGCCTCCGCCGTGGGGGATGGTCCAGGTCTTGTGCAGGTTGTTGTGCACCGCGTCCACGCCTAAGGCGCCGAGATCGATCCAACCGGCAATGGCGTTCATGTTGGCGCCGTCCATGTAGACTAGGCCGCCGAGTGCGTGGATTTTTTCCGCGATCTGCTTGAAGGAAGTCTCGAAGATGCCCGAAGTGTTGGGGTTGGTGATCATCACGCCCGCGATGCGTTCTCCGTATTCTTCGATGCGGCGGTCGAGGTCTTCGTTGAGCACGCGGCCCTCGGTGTCGGCTTCCAAATAGACGATTTTGCCCTGCTTGCCGCCGAAGCCGGCCATGGTGGCGGTGGCGAAGTTGGTGCCGTGCGCCGAGCGTGGAATCAGGATGATGTCGCGTGTCTCACCTTTGTCGCGGTGGTAGGCTTGGAATAGTTTGAGTCCCACCAGTTCGCCCTGCGCGCCTGCGAGCGGTTGCGTGGTGACGCCGGGCAGGCCGGTGATGCCCTTGAACCATTCTTGAATTTCGTGCAGCACCATCAGGCAGCCCTGTGAATCTTCGACCGGCGCTTGCGGGTGCAGGTCGGTGAAGCCAGGCAGGCTGGCCGCCCAGTCGTTGACCTTCGGGTTGTACTTCATGGTGCAGGAGCCGAGCGGGTAGCAACCGTCGTCGGGGCTGACGTTGAGTTTGCCCAGTTCCTGATAATATTGGATCACTTCGTCGGCGCTGTAGCACGGCAAGCCCGGCGCGGTGGCGCGGATTTGCTCGGCAGGCACGGCGGCCAATATTTGCGCGTCAGCTGCGGGCGCTCCGAAAATAGATTCAAAGGCCGCGAGCAGTGCATCGAGTGGTTGCTCGCGATTGGAAAAGGAGAGCTTTAAGAGCTGACGTCCACCTGCGATGCGATCGGAAACATCGGCCCCAGCCAATACCCCCGCTGCGCGAGCGGCGGTTAGCACGGAGGCGACCGGTTGGGAGAGCTCAAAAGTCACTTCATGGTAACTTGTGGACTGGGGGAAGGCTAGCTCGACGCCATCGAAGCGAGTTAACTGGGCGACCGCCTGGCTGAGCTTGTTGCGGAGATCGCTTAAAATTTGTTCGAGTCCAGAGTCGCCGCGTTCCAGCAGCGCAGCCCCGACCAGTGTGGCGATAAAGGCTTGGTTCGAGCAGATGTTGGAGGTGGCCTTGTCCTTGCGGATGTGTTGTTCGCGGGTGGAGAGCACGCCGACGCGGCATTCGCGGCCGGCGCTGTCTTTGGCCTTGCCGATGAAACGGCCAGGGGCGGCACGCACGCCGTTGCGGTCTTTGCTACTGAAACGCACACCGAAGAGTCCGAGTCCCGGGCCGCCGAAGTTGGGAGCCAGTGCGAGGTGGTGAGCCTCGCCGACGATGATATCGACGCCATTTTCGCCGAAATCGCAGGGAGCCTTGAGTCCGCCGGGCGCCAGCAAGAGCGGATCGATCACCGCGATCGTTTTGAGCCCGCGTTCAACGGCAAATTGAGTGAGCGCATCGACCTCTTCCAGTAAGCCGAATGTATTGACTTGGGGGAAGACGATGGCGGCGAGGCGATCTGCCGCATCCGTTGCGGCCGCGGCGAGCGCTGCTGGATCGATGAGACCCGTCTCCGGATCGGCGGGCACGCGGATGAGTTCGATTTCTGTGCCTTCTGATTGAGTGGCCAGCACTTCCAAGTCGCCCGGGTAGAGTGTTTCGGGGATGAGAGCCGCTGATTTGCCACGGCTCATGCGGATGGCGGCGCAGATGCCCTCGAAAATAGAAGTCGAGCGGTCGTAGAGTGAAGCGTTCACCGCTTCGAAGCCCGTCAGGCGGGCCATCGAGCATTGGTAGATCCAGTGCGCCAGCAAGGTGCCCTGACTCAGCTCTGGCTGATAGGGCGTGTAGGCGGTGGTCATGTTGCGGATGTCGCAAATCGGCGCGATGACCGGGGAGGGCACAAAGTCGGGCACGCCGTCGCCGAGAAAACTGGTGCCGATACGATTCTTGGCTGCGATGGCGCTGAGGCGCTCTTTAAGTGCCTCGTATTCCAGCTCCTCCGGCAGCTCCAGCTCGTTGGCGAAACGCACATCACTGGGGATGTGGTCGAAGAGGTCGTCCAGCCGTTCTTTGCCCACGGCGTCGAGCATGGCGCGAATGTCAGATTCGCTGGCAGGAATGTAGTGGCGCGCGAGTTCGCGCTGGTCGGCTAGGCTGGTGTGCATGGTAGGATGGTAGAAACTGCGTTAAAATGAACGATCCAGACTTGTGACGCTGGTAAACACAATAATTTTTCTGAAGCTCTTCTTTTACTGAGGTAAGTATCTTTGCGCGAAACTTGACTTTATGAGATGGAATTGAGTTTCATTGCGCACGAGTCTATAGACCTCGATTTTTTCGTTAGGGTCTTCACTCGTGTCGCATCAGCGATCCTTAGAACTCGCAGCCAACACTTTAGAATTTTTACTAGCAACCGATACATCTTATGCCCAGCGTACTTCAAATTCCACTTCACGATTTTCATGCCGCTCAGGGCGCCCGGTTTGTTGCTTTCGGTGGCTGGAATATGCCCGTGCAATACAGTAGCATCTTAGAGGAGCATAAGGCGGTGCGTGAAGCAGCTGGGCTTTTTGATGTGAGTCATATGGGCGAGTTTTTTGTGCAGGGCAGCGATGCGGCTCTGTTTTTAGACCGCTTGGTGGTGAATGCTGTGGCCAGTGCGCCGATCGGTAAGGCGGTCTATTCTCCCATGTGTAATAGTGAAGGCACGGTGGTGGACGACCTAATTGTCTATCGAACCGGGGAGGAGGAATTTCTGGTTTGTGTCAACGCGGGCAACATCGAAAAAGACTATGGCTGGTTCTTAAAGCAGGCCGAGCGTTGGGGCTTGGAAGTTAGCATTGAAGATCAATCCGACGATTACGCACTGTTGGCGCTGCAGGGGCCTCAGGCAGAAGCGATTTTGCTGGCAGTGGGCATTGAGGAAGTCGCCGGAATTAAGCGCTTTTGGCACCAGTCAGTGACATTTGGGGGGGAGAAGATTCGCATTTGTCGCACCGGCTATACGGGAGAAGACGGTTTCGAGGTTTACAGCTCGCCCAAGGTGGCCGAAGTGTTGGCGAAGCAAATTATGTCCGAGGGCGAAGCCTTCGGAGTCAAGCTCTGCGGCTTAGGGGCGCGCGATAGTTTGCGCCTGGAAGCGGGCTTGCCTTTGTATGGGCATGAGTTGAGCGACCATATCACTCCGTTTGAGGCCAGTCTCGATTGGACGGTGAAGTTGAATAAGACCGACTTTATTGGCAAAAATGCGTTGACGGAGCAGCAGGAGAATGGGATTCCGCGCCGCGTGGTGCATTTTAAATTAGAGGGGCGCCGTATTGCTCGCGAGGGCACACCGGTCATCAATGAGGCGGGCGACTCAGTGGGGCAAGTGCTCTCTGGCACTTTGTCGCCCATATTGGGCTGCCCGATTGGAAGTGCCATCGTGTTGACTGAGGCGAAAGAGCAGTCGCTCTTGGTGAACTTGCGTGGCCATAAACTAGCGCTGCAAATTGCGAAGCCTCCACTGCACAAGTAGTGGCATGATGCGGGTCTTATTCGCTTTGCGGCGGGAAATTGACTAAGATGTCGGAGACGATCTGTTGCACTTCTTGGTCGTTGGGGGCGCTCCAGCCTAGGCGTTGCGTGTAGGTGCCACGCCAGACCAGTTCTTTGCTGGCTTGGTCGATGATGTCGACGATGAAGGTGCCTTCTTCATATTGATTGATATCGATCTTACTGTAGCCGCCGTATCCGTGATAGGGATAGCGTCGGAAGGGAGTGGGGCCGACTCCGAGGTCGTTGACTTCGGTTTTGGTTTTGGTGATTGTGTTAAAGGTGACTCGGAAGTCCGGTTCAGCACAGTCTTGGTTCATGCCTTTGGCTTGGAGCGTGCGGCTAAGGGCTTGCTCGATACGTCGGTCTACAATGGGGCTGAGGACGATGTCCTGATAGTTGGAGCGCTCTTCGCGGCTATCGATCACGAAGCACTTGTAGCTATTGATCTTGGCCTTCGCTGTTCGGTCGTAATCGACAGTTGTGGGCGATACGCAGCCGGTAATTAGAATGGTCGCTAGTAGGAGAAGTAGAGCGGTGGGTTTCATCGTTATAGATAGAGTAATTGAAGTAGGCGCGATTGCAACTGCGAGTTTTTGTGTTGAGTCGTCGCCGTGTGCTTTAGCTTCGGTATCGGAGGCTGTGGCTCTTGCTGGGCACGACGTGGGACGGGGTCTAAAGAGCCCCGCCACTTTGTTCTGTGTCGTTGTCGCCGTGTTCTTATAGCTTCGGTATCGGAGGTTGTGGGCTCTTGCTGGGCACGATGTGGGACGGGGTCTAAAGATCCCCGCTACCTTGTTTGATGTTCTGTGCCGTTGTCGCCGTGCGCTTTAGCTTCGGTATCGGAGGCTGTGGGCGATAGCTGGGCACGACGTGGGACGGGGTCTAAAGATCCCCGCTACTTTGTTTGGTGTTCTGTGTGGTTGTCGCCGTGTGCTTTAGCCTCGGTTCGGGGCTGTGGCGATTGCTGAGCACGACGTGGGACGGGGTCTAAAGAGCCCCGCTACTTTGTTTGGTGTTCTGTGTGGTTGTCGCCGTGTGCTTTAGCCTCGGTTCGGAGGTTGTGGGCTCTTGCTGGGCACGACGTGGGACGGGGTCTAAAGAGCCCCGCTACCTTGTTTGGTGTTCTGTGTCGTTGTCGCCGTGTGCTTTAGCCTCGGTTCGGAGGCTGTGGGCGATTGCTGGGCACGACGTGGGACGGGGTCTAAAGATCCCCGCTACTTTGTTTGGTGTTCTGGTGTCGTTGTCGCCGTGCGCTTTAGCCTCGGTTCGGAGGTTGTGGGCGATTGCTGGGCGCGACGTGGGACGGGGTCTAAAGAGCCCCGCTACTATGTTTGGATGCGAGCCTCGGTTCGAAAGCTTGTCATGGCTTGCCTGCTCGCTTTTATTCGGCGCATGAGAGCGGTGATTCAACGGGTATCGAGTGCGAATGTGGCTGTGGCCGGCGATGTGGTCGGTGAGATCGGGCAGGGCGTGCTTGTCTTTCTTGGCGTGGGCCAAGAGGACAGCGAGGCGGATGCAGATTGGTTGATCGAGCGTATTGTTAAACTGCGGATTTTCGAATCGGAGCCGGGAGGGCGTATGGACCTGTCTTTACGGGGCATCGGTGGCGAGGCCTTGGTCATCAGTCAGTTTACCTTGTTCGGCAGTCTGAAAAAAGGCAATCGCCCTTCATTTAACCGTGCAGCGCATCCGCAGCAAGCGGTGCCGCTCTACGAGTATTTCGTAGAGCGGCTCTCGCAGACTCTGGGCCAGCGGGTGCCGACGGGTGTGTTTGGTGAGCGCATGCACATCGAGGCTCACAACGACGGGCCGGTGACGCTGGTGGTGGATACTAAAGAACGCGACTTTTGAGAGCCGCGAAAATTAATTGCGGTGCGCTTCGATGTTGATGGTAACTTCGACCTCGTTGCCGACTGCGGGTTGTCCGCCTGTTAGGCCCCACTCGGTGCGGTCGAGTGTTGTGGTGGCTTCCCATCCGGAGAGGTAGATGCCGCGCATGCCTTCGGCAAAACCGAGCACTTCGACATCGAGGGTGACGGGCTTGGTGATTCCGTTAAAGCTGAGGTCGCCAGTTACTTTGTATTCGTCTTCGTCGTCGGTGGCTTTCCACTGAGTGGACTTAAATGTCATGACGGGATATTTCGCTGCGTTGAAGTAGTCGTCTTCTTGCAGGTGCGCGTCGCGCTTTTGGTTGTCGGTGTCGACGGACGGGATTTGAATGCTGGCTTCGACAGAGCTCTGGGTGAGGTCTTCGCGGTCGATTTTGAGCGTGCCTTCAAACTCAGAGAAGTTGCCTGTAGTCTTCGCGACGAAGTGGCGAACGCTGAATTTGACTGAGGAGTGGGACTTATCGATGGTGTAGGTCTCGACTTCGGCATGAGCGCTCAGCGCTGCGAGCATGGAGGCGGTCAGGAGGAGGCATGTCTTCTTCATTATGGTGTAGGTTGGTAGCTTGTTCGTGTGTCGTTACTGCTGTGAGCCATACGACGGTGAATATTAGATAAATTCAGGAATGTCTTCTGTGGTGCCTTTGACAGAGAGAATATTGACTTGTTCACCCTCGACCCAAATTTTGAAGGCTTTGCCAGAACATTGGAAAAGCTCAGGTTCCAGAGGCAGCTTGTCGGGATAGGTGCTCTTGTCTGCGGTGATGAGATGGTAGGTTTGCCCGCCCTTGAAGCAGATCATGCTCAGTTTAGCGCCTTCATACTCGTAAGTGATGCAGCCGATGGTGGGCATCTCTCCCAGGCAATCCGGTATAGTGTTGGGCGTGGGTGAGTGATTGCTGGCCAGGAAGGTGGTCAAGTTTTCTGCACGATCGTCGCGTCGCTCCAGACGGGGGGCGGTGAGTTGATCAATCTCGTTAGAGAGAAACTGGATGACCGGCGGCAGACCTGCGAGGGCAGCCGACTCTTCCAGTGTAGATTGTGTATTTCTGGGCACATTCATGATCGCCATCATGATCACAAAGAGTGCGGCGATTCCTGTCCATGGGCTTTGCCACCAAGCGCGTGGACGCGTTGTGTGAGGCGCCTGCTCGCTTGGCTCCGCAACGGGGCCTTGGGGCGCTGCGCTGGTAAATGGGATGGCGGCATTCACCGTATCGGTGGCTGGTTTCGGTGCAGGTGCAGGTGCAGCTGCAGGCGAGGGGGCCGGGGCATGTGCTTGGTGCAAGCGCATGCCTGCCAGAATACTGGCTTTGAGGTCGGCGGGCACTTCGATCGAATTCATGTGCTCACTGATTTGCGCATCCAGTGCTTGCTGCTGGTCGAACCAAACTTTGAGTTCGGCATCGGTTTCAAGCAGAGCAAAGGCCTCCGCTAGCACGGGGTCTTGGCGGTCGTCTACATTACCAGGGCGGCAGAGTTCGAGGAGTTGTTGGGCTTCTTCGCGGTTCATAACGGTGACTCCTTTAAGCAGTTTCGGTTTCTTTGCGTTTGAAAATGTCGCGTAGCTGGGCTTTACCCCGGGACAGGCGCGACATGATAGTGCCAATGGGCACGTCCAAAATTTCGGCGATCTCTTTGTAGGAGAGATCTTTCATATAAAATAGGGCCAGTGGTTGGCGGTAGACTTCGTCCACTTCTTCCAGTGCTTGCACTGCGAGGTTGGCATCCATCGAGCGGCGGATCTGGGGCTCTTCGGTGCCACCGACGACTTCGAGCATCTCGGGCTCGTAGTGGTCCATACGGCTTTCTTTACGACGGCGACGTAAAAACTCGCGATAGAGCGTGGTAAATAGCCAGGATTTGACCTTAGACTTATCGCGCAAGCTGTCGCCCTTTTCTGCAAAGATGAAAAAAGTCTGCTGGGCGAGGTCGCCCGCCTCATGCTCGTTTTTGGCTAGGCTATAGCCGAAACGATAGAGCGGTTGATAATAGGCACTCACGATTTCGTCGAAGTTTAAGGTTTCTGTATCGTTCATGTGAGTGCTGGGGGAAACGCTTATTCCCGAAATAATATATTGGTGTGGTATAGGGCGCGCGGCTAGAGGATCAGCATAGCATCTCCGTAGCTGTAAAAGCGATACTTGTGATCAATGGCTTCGGCGTAAAGTTCCTTTAACCACTCGATTCCATCTTTACTGCCTGGGGTCAAAAAGGCCGATACGAGGCAGAGTAGGGTGGATTTTGGTAGGTGGAAATTTGTGATCATGCCATCGATGCCGGCAAATTGTGCGGGCGGGTAGATGTAAATGTCGGCTTCAGCTTGCACGGCTCCGGAGGAGCTGAGGCAGCTTTCGGGGGCCGTTTGACTGCGGCGCATGGCGTCTTCGATCGAGCGCACTGAGGTGGTGCCGACTGCGATGCGAGGGCCGGCTTCGGGCTTATTGAGCTCAGCAAACGCAGTGGCTGGAATCTCATACCATTCGTGATGGATGTTGTGATCCAGAATATTTTCTACTTGAATCGGGTGAAAGGTGCCGATGCCGACTTGTAGGGTGAGATCGTGGAACTGGGCGCCGCCCTTTTCCAGCTCGGCGATCAGGCTGGGGGTGAAATGGAGCCCGGCAGTGGGCGCGGCCACGGCGATACGTTTGTCCAAATCGGCATAGACGGTTTGGTAGCGCTCGTTGTCGTTTTGGCGACGTGGGTCATCCTGACTGCGCTCGATGTAGGGGGGCAGGGGCAGAATGCCAAGTCGCTCCGAAAGTTCGGTGACAGATTCGTCGCGTTCCGGGTGGAAGCGGACGCGGTAGTTGCCGTTGCTGCCGGCTTCCAGCACCTCGGCTTGATATTCGCCAGGCAGGCCGAAGCGGCCCGCGTTGAAGGTTTTTTTGCCGGGCTTGAGCAGGCACCACCATGTGCGCGCGTCCTCAGCGGGTTGTAGCAGCAGGCACTCAACTTTGCCGCCGGTGGGGCGTTGTCCGAAGAGGCGTGCCTTGAGCACTGCGACGTTGTTGCGAAAGAAGCGTGACCGCGGGGGGAGGTGTTGTGCGATTTCCGAGAAATGCGTGTGTGTGACACGGCGGCTGGCACGGTCGACTACCATCAGGCGGGAGGCGTCGCGAACAGCGGCCGGCTCCTGAGCGATGAGTTCTGCGGGTAGATGATAGTCGAAGAGGGAAATGTTCATTGCAGAGTTTTTCGCGTGCGAAGGCGGCAAGGTAAACATTTTTATCTTTAATATTCGTCGCGCTTTGTTGCTATGAGGCGCATGAATTTAATTACACCCGAAGTTCGTTCGCAAATACAAGAGCTCACACGTCGTGCCGGCCATATCTGGAGGTATCTTTGACGGGGCGACTAAAATTACACAAATTGAAGCGCTGGAAGCGCAAATGAGTGAAGCCAGCTTTTGGGATGACCAAGCGGCGGCACAGAAAGTGATCGGCGAGGCGAACCGTTTAAAAAACACGGTGAACCCGGCTAAGGCCTTTAATGCGGAAGTCGCGGACATGCAGGCGATGCTGGAGCTCGTCGACGAAATGGAGGGCGACCCGGATGCGGAGGCGTATCAGCAGGAAATCCTGGATACTTTGAAGCGTTTGCAGCCGAAGCTGGATCAGCTGGAGCTGGCCTCGTTCCTGAGCGGGCCGCATGATGCTTGTAACGCGTTCTTGACTGTAAACTCCGGAGCCGGCGGCACCGAGAGCTGCGATTGGGCGGATATGATGCTGCGCATGTATACCCGCTGGGCCGAGCATGCCGGCTTTAAGACGGAGGTGCTCGACATCCAACCCGGTGAAGATGCGGGTATCAGTTCGGCGACCATCCGTATTGAAGGTCCCAATGCCTTCGGCTATGCCAAGGCCGAGCGCGGTGTGCACCGCTTGGTGCGGATCAGTCCCTTCGATTCCAACGCGCGTCGTCACACTTCCTTTTCCTCGGTGGATGTGACCGCAGAGATCGAAGACGATGTCGAGATCGAGATCGACGAAGCCGACATTCGGACCGATGTCTACCGCGCTAGCGGCAAAGGCGGGCAGCACGTGAATCGCACTGAGTCCGCCGTGCGTCTGACGCACTTGCCCAGTGGGATTGTGGTGACCTGTCAGAATGAGCGCTCGCAGATCAAAAATAAGGCGACCGCCATGAAGACCTTGAAATCACGCCTCTACGAAAAGCAAGAAGACGAGAAGCGCAGCGAGATGGAGAAATTCTACGGCGAGAAAGGTGAAATCGCCTGGGGAAACCAGATTCGTTCCTATGTCTTTCAGCCCTATCAGATGGTCAAAGACCTTCGCACCGGCGTGGAAACCGGCAACGTGCAAGCCGTGATGGACGGCGCGCTCGACCCCTTTATCCACGCCTGGCTTCGCGCTGGGGGCCCCACTTCGCGCAAGGCTGCTGCGGACCGTGAATTTGGGGATGAGTAGGCACTAATAAAATAAATATAAACGAATTATCATGGTTGGCTTACCCGCAATTTCACACTGTCTGCAGCAAATCGCTGTGTACGGTATTAAAGAAGAGAAACGAAATGCCCAATGTCACGGAGATTGGTTTCACCTGCTCATATTTTTAGCATGGCAGGGCTGGAACATCAGTGTCGAAGGAGAAGATAAAATTCTGCCGCATCTCGCTAAAGAATTCAAGAAAGGGCGTAAAGAGCTAAGAATTAGCAATCAGCAAATTGAGGAGAATTTCATCTCGACCGACATCGTCGAGATTGCGCGTTTGTTTTCGAAAATAAAGGACGAGAAATATCCTTTCGACCAACGATTTATACATGCGATAGAATCCACTCCCGAAGGTAATTTACGGGTTTATTCCCAATAATTCCCTGCCAATGGGATGGGGCTTCCTATTGTGAGGGTGATGAATGTGTGGCACAGATTGTATCTGTGTGAATAAAGTGCTTTGATAGTTTCTTCTTTGCTGCGGTCTCTTGACATATTCCTGCGCTCGGACAGGAGTATTGGTTCTTATTGGATTTTGCTGATTTGAGCCTATTTGAAGGCTTGAGCGGTATTCCTGAATGACTCGATATGAAAGAAGCACATTTATCCGCCCTCAGCTATGAAGACGCTTTGCAGGCGTTCTCGGACCAGAGTTTGTTTGAGAACAAGACCTGGCGTTATTCGCCAGAGGCCTTTCCGCTGACGTCGGCGCAGGTGAAGCAGATCGAACAAATCGGGCAGGCCTGCTACGAATTTTATAAGGCGCAGGAAACGCTCTACCTGCGCTCGGTGGAGGGGAAGAATTTGCTGCGCAATCGGCCTCTAAAGGCGCCCTGGGTGGCGGCTTATTTGGATCGTGGCAAGCCGGAAGCCTTGATTGCGCATGCGCGTGCAAAGGCGCTGCGCGGAACGGTGCCGATGGTGATTCGTCCGGACCTGTTGGTGACGGAGGATGGCTTTGCGGTGACGGAGATTGATTCTGTGCCGGGGGGCATTGGGCTGACGGCATTTTTAAATCGCCTCTATACCGACGTGCATGGCGACGCCTTGATTGGGGCGGGGGCGCAGGATATGGTGACAGCCTTTTACGAGGTGTTGGCTAGTCGTGTGCCGAATGTATCAGCGCCTTATGTGGCGATCCTGGTGAGTGATGAGGCCGCGACCTATCGCCCTGAAATGGAGTGGTTGGCCTCGCAATTGCGGCAGTTGGGCAAGCGGGTGCATGTTTTTCATCCGGACGATGTGATGCCGCTGGGCGACGATATTTGTGTCGGAATCGATGGTGACCCGCAGAAGGTGGATGTGATTTACCGCTTCTGGGAGCTATTTGACTTGGCCAATGTGTCGATTGCAGAATTCTTGCTGAAGGCGCGCGAGGCTGCACAGGTGCGTCTGACCCCGCCGATGCGCCCCTTTCAGGAAGAGAAGTTGAGCCTGGCGCTGTTTCATCATCATATTTTGGAGGACTTTTGGCGGGAAAACCTGTCTAAGCAGTCTTATAAAGTGCTGGCAAAGGTGATCCCGCAGAGCTGGGTCATGGATCCGGTGGAATTACCGCCGAATGCGGTGCTAGACGCGCCCTATGTTGGAGGCAAGCCGATGACGGATTGGTCGCAGCTCATCAACGCCAGTAAGAAGGAGCGCAATTTAATTATTAAAATCAGCGGCTTCCATGAGAGCGCTTGGGGGGCTCGTAGCGTGACTCTCGGTAGCGACTCTTCTCGCTCTGATTGGGAGAGCGCGATTCAGCAGGCAATCACGATGGCGGACACCTCGCTCCACATTCTGCAAACCTACGAAAAGCCTAAGCGTTTGAGGCATCCTGTCTATCGCGACGATGGCAGCCTCTATCAGATGGAGGGCCGTATGCGCCTCTGTCCTTACTATTTTGTGGATGACTCCGTCAAGACTGCTAATTTACAAGGCATTTTGGCTACGCTTTGTCCGGCCGACAAGAAGATCATTCACGGGATGAAGGATGCTGCCTTGCTGCCTTGTTTTTTGCAGTCTGAAAGCGAATTAAACGGTTAAATAGGCCAAGTATGGCTCTTTTTTAATTAGGAAGCGCTGATTTGTGTGAATCGGCGTCTTTTTTGCTTTCAACCTTCCCTATTGAGGGCGAATTGACTAATTATCACGGCCTACAGGGGCACTCGCTCGTGGACATTTTATTATACATTAATATCTCATGACAACAAAAGCTACAAAGACTAAAAAAACGACCACCAAGAAAGCAGCTGCAGCCAAGACTGCGAAAAAGGCTTTTCGCTTTGAGGTGGGGGATACCAAAGAGTCGATGAAGGCATCGATCTTAAACCACTTGCGCTATACTTTGGCGCGCCACCAGGAGAATGCGACGAAGGACGAATGGTGGACTGCCACTTGTTATGCGGTGCGCGACCGTCTATTGGAGCGTTTCATGAAGACCCAGGAGGTGCATCACGAGCAGAAGGTGCGCCGCGCGTATTACTTGAGCCTGGAATATTTGATGGGCCGGCTCTTGGTGAATAACCTGCACAATTCCGGGCTTTTTGATCAGACACGCGATGCACTGACAGACTTGGGGCAAGATTTTAACGAAGTTTGTGACGAAGAAGCCGATATGGGGCTTGGCAATGGGGGCCTCGGCCGCTTGGCGGCTTGTTTCCTTGATTCGCTCGCGACTCTAGACCTGCCAGCGGTTGGGTATGGCATCCATTACGAATTTGGTCTTTTCCGCCAGAAGTTCAGCGACGGTTATCAAGTCGAGTTGCCAGATAACTGGATGGATAAGGGCTGCCCTTGGGAAGTTATGCGTCCAAACTTCGCGCAAGAGATTAAGCTCTACGGCCGCGTCGAGCATCAGATGGATAGCAAGGGCGTGTTTAAGCCTGTGTGGGTCGATACCAAGACAGTCGAAGGGGTGCCGTTCGACATCTCGATCGTCGGCTATGGCGGCGAGACGGTTAATTTCCTTCGCCTCTGGGGGGCGCGCTCCTCGGACGAGTTCGACCTAGAAACGTTCAATAAAGGTGGCTACACCGAAGCGGTGCAAGAGAAGGCACTCAGCGAAACCATTACTAAAGTGCTGTATCCGAATGATAGCACCGAGAGTGGCAAGGAGCTGCGTTTGGTGCAGCAGTATTTCTTCGTGAGTTGCTCGCTCAAGGATATCATCCGTCGTTTCCATGCCAATCACAGTGATTGGTCGGAGTTTTCGGACTACAACGCCTTGCAGCTCAACGACACCCACCCCGCCATTGCGATTCCAGAATTGATGCGCCTGCTGATCGATGAGTATGCTCTGGAGTGGGATGCCGCATGGGAGATCACACGCGGCGTGTGCAACTACACCAATCACACCCTACTACCAGAAGCTCTGGAAAAGTGGAGTGTGCCGCTGTTTGAAAAAGTGCTGCCTCGCCATTTAGAGATCATTTACGAAATCAACTCACGCTTCTTGCAAGACGAAGTCGAAGCACATTGGCCGGGCGACGATGCGAAAAAGGCGGAACTCTCCATCATCGAAGAGGGCTATCCCAAGATGGTGCGTATGGCCTATCTCTCCGTGGTCGGTTCCACTAAGGTCAATGGTGTGGCGGCGCTGCACACCGAGTTGTTAAAGAAGCACCTCTTCGCGACTTTCCATGAGCTGTATCCGAACAAGTTGATCAATATGACCAACGGCATCACACCACGCCGTTGGTTACTCGCTTGTAATCCGAGCCTGAGTGCATTGATCACTGAGCAAGTGGGCGCTGAGTGGCCTAAGCACTTGGATCAATTGCAGGATATTGCAAAACTCGCCGACGACGCGAAGTTCCAAGAGCGCTTTATGGATATTAAGCGCGCGAATAAGCAAGCCTTCGCGGATTTCGTGCTGGAAGACTCCGGCACGGTGATCTCTCCCGATGCGATCTTCGACGTGCAAATCAAGCGTCTGCATGAATACAAGCGTCAGCACCTTAACCTGCTGCACATCTTGACGCTCTATCGCCGTTTATTAAACGATCCCGACTACGATATGAACCCACGCGTCTTTATCTTCGGTGCCAAGGCGGCGCCTGGGTATGCGCTGGCGAAGAACATCATTCGTGCCATCAACAAGGTGGCTGAGAAGGTCAACAATGACCCACGCATCAACGACAAGATCAAGATCGTCTTCCCACAAAACTATCGTATCACGATGGCGGAAAAGATGATCCCGGCGGCTGACCTCTCCGAGCAAATCTCCACTGCGGGTAAGGAAGCTTCTGGTACGGGTAACATGAAGCTGGCGCTCAATGGTGCGCTGACCATCGGCACACTCGACGGCGCGAATGTAGAAATCGGCGAAGAAGTCGGCGATGAGAACATCTTCATTTTCGGCAACACCGTCGAGCAAGTCGAAGCGATCAACGCCAAGGGCTACAACCCCTACGACTATTACAACAGCAATTGGGAGTTGAAGGCCGTGATCGATTGGTTGCGCTCCGACTACTTCACACCAGGCGAGCACGATGCTTTTGCACCGCTCTGCAGCAGCTGGCTCGAAGGCGGCGATCCATTCCTCTGCCTTGCCGACTACGCGGACTATGTGCGTGTGCAGGAAGAGGTGGACAAAGCTTTCAGCGATAAGAAACGTTGGGCCAAGATGGCGATCATGAACACCGCTCGCGTGGGCAAGTTCTCCTCCGACCGCACCATCAGTCAATATGCGGAGCAGATCTGGCACTTGAAGTCCGTCAAAGTCGGCGCTTAAGCAGGCGCAGATAGATTCTTTAAACAGAGCCCGTCCATAGCCTGCTATGGACGGGCTTTTTTTTACATCTCAGCTTCAGGCCTCGATATTTCTAAAACTCTACCACCTTCCGTATCCTCAAAACTCTGCGCCTCCCAGTATCCTCAAAACTCTAGCACCTTCCATATCCTCAAAGCTCTGCGCCTCTCAGTATCCTCAAAACTCTGTTTTGGGGCATGAATCCGTGGCCAAGATGCTTAGATGATGAGCTTGCAAAGCAGATTCAACACGACAGAACTACGGATGCTTAGCTTTTGAGACTCAGCTAGCTAAGCAAAATCTACTACTTTTTAAACTCTCTACTTTCGATAAGCAATGCATTCGAGTTCAGGTAAGCATCATCGACGACGTTCACTAAAGAGTCGTCACATGAAGCCTTCGGGGAAGAAGGCGCTCGGCAAAGGGGCTCATAGACCGAAGTCGTCGAAGGACATCATTCCGACGGAATCGTTCGCGCCTCCGCCTATGGCCTCGCGTAAAATGATCCGTTTACCAAAGCCCCCAGGACCGCCACCAGCATTTAAGCTGTTTCTCGGGGCGTTTTTGGGAGTGATGCTATTGGTTCTGTTTGGGGGGGGGCATAACGCAGTCGCTTTGGGCTTTGCATTATTGCTGCCAGGCATCGCCTTGCTATTTAAAACGCCCACGCAAGGACTGGGGAAACTGGGAGATTTTGGTTTTATAGGCTTCCTCGTTTGTTTGTTATTGGCCTTTGTGCCTCAATTTTATTGGCCATCCCCGGAGTGGCGTGTGGGCGCAGTTGAATCCTTTGGCATCGACTTGCCAGCTAGCTTGTCAGTTCAGCCTTGGGTTAGTTTTGAGTCGTGGCTGCTTACGTTGGCAGCATTTGCATGGTTGTATGCAGCCTTGCAGTGGCGAGTGAATTTAGCGGGACGTGAATGGCTGTATCTTGGCTTATCAGTTCTCGTTAGTGGCTTGGCGGCTCTCTATCTTTGGGGAAATATGATGGGGGCGCATTATCCTGCTGCCAGGGAGGCAGATGTATTTAGCTTTTTTCAAAGCCCCAGCGTGACCTCTAGTTTTTTGGCCCTCGCGGGGATCGCGACTTTTATTTATGCGACCGAGGGGATTCGTTCCAGTCGGTTGATGCCCTTGATCGGTGTGCCTGCGAGTGTGCTTTGCTTTGCAGGACTTCTTTCTGCTGGGGCGTGTATGGGGCTGCTATTCTATTTCTTTGGTATTGCTCTGTGGTTTGTCTGTAGTCTGCGCTCACTCACCTTGCCGCGTTCATTTAAGTTCGGTTTCCCATTAGTCGTTCTCGTGTTTGGCTTTTTACTGGTGAAGAATGATCGTTCGCTGCAGCGAATGAGTGAGTTCGTGGCTGCCGATACGCAAATCACAGACGAGTTTCGGCTCCCACTTTACGCAGATGTTGCCGATATGATTTTGGCGGCGCCAGTGAGTGGTTTTGGGCTGGGCTCATTTGCAGCTGTCTTCCCGCAATACCGAGAGGCTGCGGCAAGTTTTCACGTGATCGATCAGCCGCAGAGTGACTTATTATTACTGGCGGCAGAGGGCGGCCTGTTGGCGGTCGGCTGTATGCTGTTATTTTTGTGGGCCTACGCGAAGAATTGCCGTGGGATGATGGAGGGCACGAGCGCAGGTTATCGTTTGCTCGCCCTGATCACAGTGCTCGTTTTCTTGTTAAATGGACTCGTCGATACGCTGTCGCAACAGCCTGGCATTACTTATTTTGCCATACTGTTTGCAGTGCTCGCCTTGCCGGCGCGTGCGCGCCCGGCTACGCATTTGCCCAAGCTCTTCTGGCGTGCGACAGCAAGCTTACTCATCTTGTTTGGTTTGCTGTGGTTAGCCGCAGGGCTGTTTAATGCCCCCTTTTATTCTGGAGTTAAATTGGCGCAGGCTGAGCAGCTCGCTGAGGCGCGCTTAGCTGCGCAAGCTTCCGATGGCGTAGAAATGAGCGAGGCCGATGCGGTCGAAGCCGTGGATGCGGTCGATGAGTGGGTGGCGCAACGGCCGCTCGATTGGCAGGCCTATTCTATTCGCGCACAGCTCACCCTTAAGGATTTGAGAGATTTGGAGCAAGCTGCGCTCGATTTTCAGCGGGCGCGTTTCGCCGAGCCGGTCTTGGGAGTCGTTAGTCGCATCGAGGCGCGTGCATGGTTGCCTTACCAGGCCGAACGAGTGGTAGAGGCATGGCGTGAAACCTTGCTGCGTGAGCTCGAAGATAAGGATGAAGCCTATCAGAGCATGCTGGAGCAGGCGAGTCAGTCCGTGGAGCTGCAGGATCGTATGGCGCGCTTGTCCGAGGTCGCTCCGAATTATCGTGCAATCTTTCTGAGTTCTTTACGTGGTCAAGCCTTACAGCAGGAGATGCAGCGCGAGCTTGCTAAGGATGCGGGCCTAGCCGCATATACTGTGCAGCTACGCACGGAAATTGTAGAGAATTGGATCCAGTATGGGGATCTTGATTCCGCGGAAGCTTTCTTGCGTGCGCATGGTAAATCATTGGCCAATAGCTGGTGGCTTTGGTCCTTGTTGCTGAAGGATCAGGCGCAATTCCAACAAGCCATCGATCATATTCGGGAGAATGTGGAGGTGCCTAGCGTCCCTGAAGTGAAGTTGGAAGGGCTTTCAATGGCACGCTTGACGCGTGAGTATGCAGTCGATTCGAGCGATGTGATGAAAGGAACGAAACTGATTTCGATTTACCTCAAAGAACAGCAATACGAGCGTGCCTTATCTGTTTTGGACCGTTTATTGGAGACGCCCAACGCGCCGCTCTATATTTACTACTGGCGAGCTGAGTGTCTTTACCAATTGCAAGATTACATCGAGAGTTGGTATTCTTTTGAGAAGTTCCTCGAGCAGATGTGGGGACGTGCCGAAGCGGGCCCAGCAGCATCGAGATCTTAGCGGAGAGGATTGCGCCTATTTTAGGCCTAATTTAGGCCTATTGTTCTCGCCATGTAAAGGCATGACATAGGGCGACTGCGGCGGCGTCCGACTCGTCGAAGCGTAATTCAAAGTTAGTGCCTGTGATGTTTTGCACCGTGCGGGCCACTTGCTCTTTGCTGGCGCGCCCCATGCCGACCACTGCTTGCTTGACCCGCAGTGGCGCATATTCAAAGACGGGCAGCCCCCGCATGGCTGCGGTGCCGATGGCCGCGCCGCGTGCTGCCCCCAGGATTTGTGCGGTCTGAAAGTTTTGCACGTAGATCGTTTGCTCCACCGCGACGTGTTCGACGGAGTGTTGATTTAAAAAATCGTCCACTTGATTGCCAATCGCGCCCAAGCACTCCGGCATCGAGAGACTGCGGTGTAGTTTCAAGGTGGCGGCTTCCAATATACGGGCTGTGCCATCGGCGCTGTAGTCGAGCACCGCAAAGCCACTGCCGCGTAAGCTGGGGTCGATGCCTAACACCCGCCCGCGAAAACTGCGGCCCAGCGTGACCCGTGCCGGTTGCTTGGGGCCTTTCGCCTTAGCGCCCCCACGGGCAATGTGGGCTGCCCAGAGTTTTCGTGTTGAGTTACTTGCCATGCATCAAGGGAGTATGAGTTTTATGCCGCCCACGATCACAAAAAACCAGATCAAAGACTCAAAGGCTTTTTGGTTGATATGTTTCACGATGTGCGGCGCGATCATTGCCCCTAAGACGGAGTATAGCATGAAGCTGGCGCTAAACTGTATCGATTCCACATGTATGATGCCCAAATCCATCATCAGTGGCACTTTCACCAGGTTCGCCAGCAGGAAGAACCAAGCCGAGGTGCCAATGTAAGCATATTTCGGCAGACCGGAGGCGATGAAGTAAAGCGCGGCCACCGGACCCGCGGCATTGGCGACCATGGTGGCAAAGCCGCCAATGATGCCGGTGCTGCCGATAAATACGGGGTGCTGAGGTAGGGTATCGATCTCGGTCGCATGACGGCGTAGCCATTTGCGGTAGAAGTGCACCCCGGTCATGCTGAGTAGAATCAGCCCGATTAAAAAGCGCACCTGCGCATCGTCGACGCGGCTGAACACGAAGTAGCCGACCAAGATTCCAGCAAACATCCACGGGGCGAGTTTCCAGATATAAGACCACTCCGCGTGGCGACGGTAGACGATCACCGCGATGATGTCGGCCGAAATTAAGATCGGCAGTAAGATGCCCACCGATGCCTTGGGCGGCAGTGCCAGCGCCATTAGCACCACCGTGATATTGCCGACGCCGGGCAGGCCGCCCTTGCCCAAGCCCACTAAGAAGGCGCCTAGAGCGATCAGTCCATATTGCCATAGTTCGAGTGTGTCCATCGTCGCGAGCCTTGCATTCCGCGCCGCTTTGGCAAGAGTGCTTCAATCTATGCGATGGAAATGTATATGCGCCTATGATGGCACCGATTTTGATGGCTGGCAGCGCCAGCCGGGCGGCGAAGCTGTGCAAAATTATCTCGAGCGCGCGCTCTCGCAGATCTTTGATCAGCCGATTCAACTGCAGGGCAGCGGCCGCACCGACGCGGGCGTGCATGCGCGTGGTCAGTGCTTCCACTTCGATGCCGACTGGGCGCACGCTCCGGAAAAGCTGATACGTGCCTTGCACTCGATCTTGCCGACTTCTTTGAAGATTCATTCGGTCAAGCAGGTGAGCGAGGACTTTCATGCGCGCTTTTCCGTGACTGGTAAGCGCTACCTCTACCGCTACTATCTGGGCCGTGCCGATCCGATCGACGACCGCTACGTCTGGGCCTGCCGCGATCTGCCATTGGACGTCGAGGCGATGCAAGCGGCCGCCGACATTCTGGTCGGCACTCACGATTTTTCGGCCTACAGCGCCAGCCACGGTAAGGATAGCGACCCCAACCCAGTCAAAACCGTCACTCGGCTGCAGATCAAACAGAGCGGTAAGCACCTGCGCCTGGATGCCGAAGGCAGCGGCTTTCTTTATCGCATGGTGCGCAGCTTCGCAGGCGCACTGCACTCGGTCGGCCGGGGGCAACTGAGTCCTGCTGATATCGGCGAAATTCTTGCTTCCAGGCAGCGCACCCACCGCATCGTGACGGCGCCCGCCAAGGGTCTCTTTTTGGATAAGGTATTCTATCCTTAAGTGCGGAGGGGCGCTGTGCCCTGCGTAGCTCGAAGAGCGAAGCACGGGTGACGGCGCCCGCCAAGGGTCTGTTTTTGGATAAGGTTTTTTATTGAAAGAAACTTGCAATAAAGGATTTCTTGATAACAGTCGCGTCTATCTATGGAAAATGCGACAGTAAGTACATGCCGTAGCCACGGCTGGCTCGATCACCTTGCGATAGGAATGGCAGCGGTTTGCGCCTTCCATTGTTTGTTGACGCCGATTCTCGTGATCGCGTTACCGATCATCGCAACGAGCTTCTTTGTGCATGAGGATTTCCATTTATGGATGATTCTGCTGGTGCTGCCGACGACAGGTTTTGCAGTTTTTATGGGTTGTCGTCAGCACAAGGACCGCTGGGTGGCGGTATTCAGCGTCATCGGTCTTTCGATTTTAGTTTTTTCCCTGGTGCAGGAGCGTTTGCACAGTGCGGGGCAGATGGAGGCGGCGAATGAAGCGGCGCATTGTTCAGCTTGCGCGGGCGATGTGCTCGCAGAGCCCGCTCCACTGCACAGCGCGGCATGGATCAATACGCTGGGCGGCTTGACTCTAGCGAGCGCGCATATTCGCAACTTCCGGCTGTGCCGCAAGCGTCGTTGTCAGCACGATTAGAGCTGAGACCAGCGCGACTCACGCCGCTCCCCAAAACGAAGTTTTGAGGTTACCAGTGGAGTGGCCTCGGTTCTCTGAACCGGGGAGGAGGAGGCGGTGGCCTCGGTTCTCTGAACCGGGGAGCGGTGGGGATTGGGAACGTCGAACATCGAACGTTCAACGTCCAACTTCGAATAATGAACCTTGATTCAGAAACCAGAAGCCAGTCACTGTGAATCAGTCAGTTATGAAAATCACGGCATGCGCCATTTTGGCGAGACAGGAAGTGCCATCACTGATTGATATTCATCTCTTGCCTCTGATATCCATTCGAAAAAAGTTTGGTCCTAATAGATATGTCTTTTGTAACCTCGGTTCTCTGAACCGGGGCGATGCCGATCGCCCCCGACTGTGTCCTGCATAGCCGAAGGCGACGCACGGAAACAAAGTTTCGAGGCTACGCAAAGCCCAAGCTTATAGATCATATATTCTTAGAAGTGGTATGACATCTGTCTTCTGACTGCTTTGTCTAAGTTGAACGCATTAGAGATTCATCATTCGACGTTCGATGTTGGACGTTCAATGTTCAATCTGCCTCAAGACATGAGTCTTCAAGCGGCTCCTTACTGTGGCCTCGGTTCTCTGAACCGGGGTAGCTGTCGTGGAGCAGGGCCGCGCGGCTAGGGCCTCGCGCACTCGTCGCACACGCCATAGACTTCCATCATGTGGGCGATCTGTGAGTAGCCGTGCGCTTGGGCGCGTTTCACGACTTCGTGCCCGACACAGACATCCAGCCGCTCGGCTTTGTGGCACTCGCGGCAAATCAGGTGGTGGTAGTGCTCGTCGGGCGCTGTCAGTTCGAAGAGGTGGGTGCCGTTTTCCAAGGGCACGCGTTGCAGCACGCCGAGCTTTTCAAAGGTTTCCAGGTTGCGGTAGACCGTCACCAAATCAGACGCGGGCAGCTGCCCGCGTTCGCGTATTTCTTCCGCGCTGGCCGGACGATCCATACTCAGGAGTGCCCCTAGCACACATTCGCGTTTTTTTGTCATGCGGCCGCCAGTCGCCTTGAGGCGTTCCAGGATGATGTCCAATAACTCAGGTTTTTCTATACTCATGCGGCTTCCCTAAAAAAAAGAGCCTGATCGGATATTCAGTCCGATCAAGCTCTTTTGAAAGTCGCGGTTTTCGCGCGGGGGGATTAAAACTCCATGCGTGCGCCGATTGTGACATTACGCCCGGGCAGTGGGGCTACGTCCTTGATGTAGGAGGTGTGATGTCGGATTTCTTCATCCAGCAAATTGTTGGCCTGGGCAAAGAGTGTCAGATCGATACCGCTGCCGAGCTGGAAGGTATAAGCGAGGTCTGCTTTGAGTTCGGTGTAAGCATCGGTTTCGGTTTCCAGCGGCGCGGTGTCGTTTTGCTCGAACGCATGACGTAGCAGTAAGCCGGCATCCCACTTGCCATGAGCCCACTGGATCTTTCCGCCCATCCGTAGGGGAGGGATGCGGGGTAAGTTATCGTTGCCGTCACGATTTTCTGCCCGCACGAAGTCACTCATCAGGCCGACTTGTAATTGGCTATCTTCTGAGCGAAAGAGGATGCGGTTTAACTCTGCTTCAAATCCATAGAAGTTGGCATTTACATGGTCGTAGGCGTAGACATCCAGTTCGCTCACAATACCGAGCGCGGTTGCGTCGGCTTCAGCCGCGTAGATGTAATCCTCGAAGTAGGTGTAGAAGAGCGATGCGCTCGCTTCCCACTTGTTTCCTTGATAGCGATAGGTCAGATCTACGCCGTAGGCGGTTTCCAGCCCTAAGTTTGCATCCCCACGCTCATATTGGCTAGTGGCTATGTGTTCGCCGTCAGCATAGAGTTCGGTGGAGGTGGGATGGCGCTGTGAGCGTTGTAAGGAGAGTGCGAGCGAGTTGCGCTCATTGATGTCGTAGATGATGCCTACGGCTAGGCTCATGGCCATGTCGCTGTAGTCGGTGGTGCCAGCCGCATTGATTTGCTGGGTTTCTAGTCGACCGCCGAACTCATAGTGCCAATCGCCGTGGTGAATGTGTTCGCTGATGAAGATGGCTTGATTGCGAGTTTGAGTGGCAGGGCCGAAGGCGGCGCCCTCTTCGCCTGTGGCTTCGAATTCGGTATCAGAGATCTGAATACCAACGATGCCCTCGTCGATGATTGACCATTCGTAGTGCGCCGCTTCGGCTCGCAGCTCCAAGCCATCACGTTCGAATACGGTGCCTGTTTCATCGCCTTCAAGCTCGATGTGCTGGTAGTCGGTGTATCCGAAGCGGACGCGAGCAGCCTCGATCCAGGCAATCGGATCGAAGATTGCGAGTTCCAGATCGAAGCGCTTACGTTCGAGATCGATGGCGACGCCCTCTTCTGCGTGTTCGTCCTCGTCGTCATGGTCATGATCGTGATCATCTTCCTCTTCTTCATGTTCGTGCTCATGTCCTGGCACGCCATAGTTCGAGTTGTAAGATGAGAAAGATGCGCCGATATAGTTCTGCTCACCAAAGGACCAGCTACCCCCTACGGAGTAGTAGTCCGTTTCGACGAAGCTACTGCCTAGTTCGTCACTGCTCGCTTCTTCGTGCTCATCATGATCGTGCGCTTCTTCGTGAAAGGCTTCGGCGTCGCCGGCGATTTCATAGTTGTCGGCATTTCGTTTGAGGCCTGTCACGCTGAGTGTCCAGTGTTCGCCGCCGATGGTGCCGTAGCCGAGGTGGGTCTCTCCGTTGGATACGCTATCGTAGCGGGTTTCGATGGCCCCTTCGTAGCCTGTCGAATCGACGCGTTCGCGTGGGATTTCTTTGCCCATAACATTGACGACTCCGCCGATAGCGGAGCTGCCGTAGAGCAGGGTGGAGGGGCCACGTAGTATTTCTACGCGGTCCGTGAGTAGTGGTTCCACGGAGACTGCGTGGTCAGGGCTGGTTTCAGACACATCGAGTGAGCCGAGTCCAGCCTCCAGAATGCGCACACGTGGGCCGTCAAAGCCGCGAATGATCGGACGGCTGGCACCGCCACCAAAGCTGGTCGCGGTCACACCAGCTTGTCCATCGAGCAGCTCACCGAGACTGCTGCCGCCTTCTTTTCGAATGGCGGCTTCGTCGAGCGAGGTGAAAGGGCTGCTATAATCTTCGATTGCCCGAGCGACGGGTCCTGCGGACACGATATACTCCTTGAGCTCGTAAATGGGCGTATTGGCGACTGAATTATTGTCCGCGTGAAGTGTTGTGAGAGCGCACGCGAGAGCGCTCATTGAAAGCTTTTGATGAAATTGCATGTGATATGAGTACTGACTTGTTTGACCGGCGAGCCGGCTTCCGGGAGGCGAGCCCAAACCATGTTATCGCGCTTTCTTCGAAAAGTGCGTTGGCATCGGTCGTCTGGACTTAAACAAGAGGACTCAAAGGCGGGGCACGTGAATGAAGCCGGATCGGGGCTTGGCCACACCAGAGACTTTCCATTTCGATGGATACGGTCGATAATAGCTGGTTTGTCCGCTCTGGTGTAGTGAGCGGTATGATTGCACTGCAACCAGTCGCTAGAAATGTGACCGCACAGACGTGTGTGTCATTTTCGGAGTTAGATCGCTTGTCATCCGCAGCATCGTCTTGCCCCGCGCAGGCATGCTCACAGTTCTGCTTGCCGTGTAGGTAATCATGCAGGTCTGCACTACTCGAGGCGAGTGTGAGCAGCACAATCAATACGACCAATGCACCCGAGAGTAATCGGGTGATGGGGTGCTTGGATTGTTTGCTGCTTAACATGTGATCAGGTATTGATTGGTTGTGTCAGCATGAAGCGCGTTTCTTTTACTAATGCAAGTAATTTGCGATAAAATGTCTTATCGCAGAATTGCCGTTGCCAGTTACGGCAAAGCGCGCTGAATATTCCATATGGAAATACTTCTCACGCTACTGTGTGGTGTCGTGCTGGGGGCGGCGATTATCTACCTCGCTCTCAGCTCAGTTCTCAAGCGTACTCAGCGCTCAGTGGATGCGCTAGAAGCGGAGTGCGATGCTGTGCGTGCGGCCCACGGTGCAGCCGAGCAGGCCTTGGCCCGGTTGGAAGCGCAACGCGAGGCAGAACTCCGTGCTGCTGCGGAAAAATTAGCACTGCTTCAGGATGCGCAAACTCGTTTGCAGGAGAGTTTCAAGGTGCTTTCTTCGGAGGCACTGGCTAAAAACAATGAGTCTTTTCTGAGCTTGGCGAAGACTGCACTGGAGAAGTATCAAGCGAATGCACTGGGTGATTTAGATAAACGGCAGGCGGCGATTCACCAAACTGTCGAGCCTGTCAGCCTGGCGCTCAAAGCTTTTAACGAGCGGGTGGAGCGCATCGAAGAACGCCGCACCCAAACCGATGCTGGTCTAAAACAGCAACTGCAACAGCTGGCTGAGTCGCAGGTGCAGCTCAGTAAGACCACCAGTAGCCTGGTGCAGGCGCTGCGCGCGCCGCAGGTGCGAGGTCAGTGGGGCGAAATGCAGCTCCGTCGCACCGTCGAAATGGCGGGCATGGTCAATCGGGTGGATTTCTTAGAACAGGCCTCGGTCGATACCGCCGATGGCCAGCGGCAGCGCCCCGACATGTTGATCAATCTACCCAACGGTCGCCAGGTCGTGGTCGATTCCAAGGTGCCGCTGGCCGCCTACCTCGACGCCCTCGAAGCCGACGACCCCGCTGTGCAGACCGCTCGCATGCAGGCACACGCCCGCCACATCCGCGAGCACATCAAGGGGCTCTCCGCCAAGTCCTATTGGACTCAGTTTGAGAACACGCCCGAGTTTGTCGTGCTCTTCATACCCAACGAAACCATCTTCAGCGCCGCGCTGGAGCAAGACCCCGCACTGATTGAGCTGGGAGTGGACAACAAGGTCATCCTCGCCACGCCCACCACGCTCATTGCACTGCTCAAGGCGATCGCCTTCGGCTGGCAGCAAGAAGCCATCGCCCGCGAGGCCAAGGAGATCGCCGCCCTGGGCAAAGAGCTCTACCAGCGCATCAGCGTCGTCACCGGCCACTTTACTAAGCTCGGCAAAAGCCTCGAGCAATCCGTCGGTCACTATAATAAAACGCTCAACTCCATCGAAAGTCGCCTAGTGGTGACAGCTCGGAAGTTTGAAGCCTTAGACAGCGCCGCCCCCGAGCCCCTCCCCGAGCCAAAAGGCATCGAAAAGATCCCAATCCTGCCACAAGGCGACTAGTGCCAGAGCCCGGGAACGCAACTCTCCCGAGTTGCCGCGCGTCAGAGTCAGCTCCCGCAGCGAATACGTCCGACAAGTCACCGTTATGGCATTCAGAATACTGGGACCGCTATATCCGTAACGAAAAACACTTTCACGATGTGATCGCCTACATCGAGCAAAACCCTGTTAAAGCTAAACTCTGCGCATCACCGAGCCAATGGCGTTTTAGCAGCGCCTACCAATCATGAATCAAGAGCCCAACGACGACCCCATCGAGTTCGAAATCACCGACGAGCTCGACCTCCACACCTTCCGACCCTCTGAGCTCGGCGACCTAATACCCGATTACATCGAGCTCGCTTTGGAAAAAGGCTATCATCGAGTGCGCATTATCCACGGCAAAGGCATCGGCACCCTGCGCGAGTCTGTGCACACACTTTTAAGGCGCGACACACGCGTTAAGAGTTTCCAGCTAGCCGACCCGAGCGAAGGCAGCTGGGGCGCCACCATAGTGCAGCTCCGCTGGAAGAAGGAATGAAAGAACGAAGGAACGTTGAACATCGAACGTCCAACATCGAATTTTGAATGTAGGACTCCGCCATCGGGTGTTCAAAGCGAGGGGAGAGTTTCGTCAGTCGGGTGCTAGTCTCCCGCAGCCCTGATCGCAATTCACCATTGGACGTTGAGCGTTGGACGTTCGACGTTCAGTTCCTCCTCCGTTCTCCCGTTTCCTAGGAAAAGCGTTTCCAAGCCGAGGGCATAAACAGCACCAGCACCGCGTATAGTTCCAAGCGTCCCAAAATCATTAATAGCGATAGAAAGATCTTGGTGCTGCTGCGCAGAAACTGAAAATTCTCGGCTGGGCCGACTTCCATGAAGCCGGGGCCGATGTTAAACAGGGTCGCTTGCACACTGGAAAACACCCCCATAAAGGACAGGTGCGGCTCATTGGCCGAGACAAATAGCATGGCCAGCAGCTGCAGCGCGGTCATTAAGATCACAAAGAGCACCACACTATGAATGGCGCGCTCGCTCAGCGTCTGTCCGCCCATGCGCATCGGAATGGTGATATTCGGCCGGTAGGCGTGCGTGATACTGCGCATCGCAGCCCGCAGCGCGATTACGATCCGCACCACCTTCACCCCGCCACTGGTGGAGCCGGAGCAGCCGCCCACAAACATGATCAGTAGCAAGGTCATCTTGGCCGGAGGCAGCCAGGTGTCAAAATTCGTAGTGGAATAGCCGGTGGTGGTGATGATCGAGACCGCTTGGAAGGCCGCCACTCGTAGCATGTTGTGGTCGGGCAGTTGGCCGGTCAGGTCAATCAGGAACACCATGAGTAGCAGTGTGCTGCCAATCACGATGGCATAAAACCAATAGACCTCGTGGTTTTGCTTCAATATATGCGTCTGCCCCCGTATTAGTCGGATCATATACACAAAAGTGGTGCCACTGAGCGCCATGAATACGATCGAGAGCCACTCCAAGACCGGGCTTTGAAATTGTTCCATGCTCATCGGCTCGGTGCTGAAGCCTCCGGTCGAGATGGTGGTCATCGAGTGATTGATCGCCTGGAACCAGTCCATGCCGCCGACTTTATATGCGATCGTGCACACCAGAGAAATCCCTACATAGAAGAGCATCAGCTGAAAGGCGCCACTCTGAATGCGGCCGTGGTCGAAGTCCGACGAGGTGCCCGAGGACTCATTACTAAACAGAATTTTCGCGCCGGCCCCCAGCGAGGACAAGATGGCCACGAAAAATACCACTACGCCCAAGCCGCCCACCCACTGACTCAGCGAGCGCCACAGCAGCAAGCTCTTGGGGAACTCATAAAAGTTGGAATAGGCGGTCGCCCCGGTGGTGGTGAGCCCCGAGGCGCTTTCAAAAATCGCATCCGAGAAGCTGCCATGCGTCTCCGTCAATGCATAGGGCAGGGCACCGATGAGTGTCGCCAGGATCCATGCCAGCCCAATCGCGCACAGGGCCTCGCGCCGAAACAGTTTCGCTTCCCCCTTGCGGCCGAGCATGTGGAAGAGTGCGGCCACGCTGATCGATATGCCCACCGTGCTGATAAAGGCCTGAATCGAATCGTCGTGGATGGACTCGCCCAGCAGGAGCCCCGCTCCCGCGCACAGCCCAAAGGCCACCGCCAGGGCCAGCAAGACCATGCTCAACAGTTTGTAGATAATTGCAGTATTCACAATTTATACCAAGCTCGCCATCACGGCTTTTTGTTGTGCTTCACTCACGATCACCACCACCCGGTCGCCGGCCAGGATGATGTCGTCGGCGGCGGGCACCTTCGCTTTGAATTTATGCAAGAGCGCCACAAAGACCGCTCCCGGTGGCAGGTGGATGTCTTTCACCATCTTGCCCACGCAAGGACTCGAGTGCTTGATGCGCACTTCCACGATCTGGCCATCCCCGCCCGGCACGGTCGCCAAGGTGGCACTGGAGTCCGCGGACAAGTTGCGCAGCATAAATTCCGCCGTCGCTTGGCGCGGCGAGACCACCACCTCGATGCCCAGCATCGTTTTCAAAATGCCCAACAACTGGTCGTAGTCCCCCTTATTGATCACCAACTGCACATGATTCGCTCCCAGCTTGGCCGCCTGTAGACAGGTCAGGATGTTTTCTTCGTCATCCTTGGTGCAGGCCACAAAATAATCCGCACTGCCGATTTGCTCCTCTTCCAGTAAGCGCAGCGAGGTCGCATCGCCATTAATCACCGTGATGTCGGGAAAGCGCTCCGCCAGCGAGCGGCACTTCGCCTTGTCTTTTTCGATCACCCGCACCTTGAAGCGCGGATTCGTCAGCAGTCGGATCAGGCTGATCGCCGTCTCACTGCCTCCGAAGAGCACCACCCGCGCCACGTCGATCTTATGCTTCGGGTCGAAGCGCTCGCGCAAGGTAAACAACACTTCCGGATGCCCAAACAATGTCACCATGTCGCCCGCCTCCAGTATCGTGTCCGCACTGGCCACCTCCGAGTGCCCATCGCGCTGCACGTAGCCGATCCGCACCCGCGAGTCCAGTTTCAGGTCTTTTAACTTTTTGCCGACCAGACGCGAGTTTTTCGCCACCTGCTGCTGCTGCACCTCGATTTGACCGCGCGCAAAATTCTCCACCGCCACTCGGCCCGCACTGCGGATCTCCTTGGCCAGCTCCACCGCGCAAATCGCCTCCGGGTTCACCAGCAGGTCGATTCCGAAGTGCAGCTGATAATTAATCACCGAGTTGTCGCTAAAGGTTTCGTCATGGATGCGGGCAATCGTATTTTTGGCCCCCAGCCCCTTAGCCAGCGAGCAAGAGATCACATTCGTGCGGTCATCACTCGTCATGGCCAGAAAGGCATCGCAGGAGGCCACGTCCACATCAACCAACTGGCGCGCCGAGCTGCCGTTGCCCGTGATGATGCGCGCATTCTGTTCCTCGTCCAGCTTCTCACAGCGCACTTCCGATTGCTCGATGAGAGTGACGTTGTGCCCCGCTGCGGACAGCGTCGTGCACAAATTATGGCCGACTTCTCCGGCGCCTATAATGATAATCTTCATAAAGGAAAAACGCGCATATTGACGCCCCTGCCCAGCATTTCCAGAGTAATATTCAGCCCAGATTTTGGGCGTCTTGAGCAGAGCCAGCGGGAACGTGGGAACGTGGGAACCTGGGAACGTCGAACGTTCAACGTCCAACATCGAATGTTGAATTTCTTATTCGATGTTCAGCGTTCAATATTCGATGTTCAATGTTCAGTCCGCGTTCCGCGTTCGTCTCTTACGTAGCCTCGGCTTCCATCGCGCCGTCAGTGCCACGTCGCTCGCCTGCAATACACGCCGCCAGCGGGAACGTGGGAACATGGGAACGTCGAACGTTCAACGTCCAACATCGAATGTTGAATCTCTTATTCGATGTTCAGCGTTCGATGTTCAATGTTCGATGTTCAGTCCGCGTTCGTCTCTTACGTAGCCTCGGCTTCCATCGCGCTGTCAGTGCCACGTCGCTCGCCTGCAATACACGCCAAAGCAGCCAGCGGGAACGTCGAACGTCGAACATCGAACGTCTAACATCGAACATCGAATAAAGCCGATTCACCATTGGACCCATGCTTCGCCTAAAGGCTACGCAGGGCAAGCAGTTGAACGTTGGACGTTCGACGTTCCCAAATTCAGCTGCCGTCTTAGACCTGCATGCTGACTTCCACTCCGAAGCGGGCACTTGCGCCCGCGGGCACTGTATGCAGGCCTTTTTTGTGTTCCGGAGCATTCGGCGGGCCCATCCACGGCTCCACACAGTAAAACGGGCTGTCCGCCGCTTCCGTCCATATCACAAAGGCATTCCAGGGCGAGCGAGTGTCGGAGTCGTTCAATATACGCACCGCGATGTCCTCGTCGCCGCTGTTGGGACCGAATACCGCCGTGTCGCCCTTGAGCGCAGTGTAGATTTGATCGCAATTGGCAGGATTTCCAAACGACTTGTCCTTGTTCCAGCCGCGCGGCGCCGGCTTCAGCGAGCCATCCGGCTCGTGAGTGAAGCATTTTTTGGCCGGAATTTCAAAGCGGTAGTCGCTGCGCTGCTGTCCCTCATGCCAGGGCAGGGTGAAGTAAAAATGGTGCCCCGCCGACCACACGATCGGCTCGTCGCCCAAATTGTCCAGCTGCAAAAAGACCTTAAACGAGGTCGCTTCGAAGACATAGCGCACCGTGAAGCGGTAATTGAAAGGGTAGGCCTCCGCAGCCGCCGCGTTCGGTTTCAGTTCCGCGGTAAAGCCGGTCTCATCCGCCGCGACCATTTCGAATTGCCCATCCCGCGCAAAGCCATGGACTGGCATCGGCCGCACCACGCCCTTGGGATCCTTCCATTCACCGATTTTCCCCTCGTTGAAAGTGCGTGCCGAGAAGGGGAACAAGATCGGATTGCCGCCCCGCACTTTCGGGAAGCGATCGTAGTCCGCATCATCGGGCCAATGGATCACATCACGGATGGAGCCGTCCGCCATTTCCAGATTCCAGTTCATCAGGCGTGCGCCCAGTTCCGGGCGCGCCAAAAAGGTCGAGGGCCCACAGCTCCAGCGATGCAAGCGCACCCCATTATATTCGATCGTTTCCATCGCTCCGTTCTAAGCACAGCCCCCCGATAAAAGAAAGCCGAAAGCGCAGCCAAAACGAGCAGGCGCGCAAGCACGCTGCATCGCGTCCTGTGAAACCGAGGGAACGTCCAACATCCAATGATGAATGATTTGGCTACGTAGCGGGGTTCTTTAGACCCCGTTCCGCATTGTGTGCGTGCGTGCTCTGCGAACTCTGCGATTAAGATTTGCGTCGGACTGGATCCCGGCCCGCCAGAACCGAGCCTAAAGGACTCGGCTACATTGCTCATCAAAGGTGGCGTGCTCGCTTACGAG